>DATMAB010000020.1 GCA_035573675.1 Terriglobales bacterium | reverse complement strand
GTCGTGCCCCGCCAGTTGCTGGTCCACTTCCTGCGCGAGACGGCGGGCCTGACCGGCACGCACATCGGCTGCGAGACCTCGCTGTGCGGGGCCTGCACGGTGCTGCTCGATGGCCGCGCCACCAAATCCTGCACGGTGCTGGCGGTGCAGGCCGACGGGCGCAGCGTGACTACCATCGAAGGCCTGGCGCAGAACGGGAAGCTCCACCCCATCCAGGAAGCTTTCTGGGAGGAGCACGGTTTGCAGTGCGGTTTCTGCACGCCGGGGATGATCCTGTGCTCGAGCGACCTGCTGGCGCGCTCGGCATCGCCCAGCGAGCATGAGATCCGCGAGGCGCTGGGCGGCAACCTGTGCCGCTGCACCGGATATCAGCACATCGTCAACGCGGTGCAGTCGGCGGCAGCCAAGATGGCGCCGCGCAAGGCAGCGCCCCGCAAGGCGGCCCCGCGCAAGGCGCGGCGGGCCGGGAAGGCGAGGAGGTAAGCCATGCCCGCGAAGACTGCCGCTGCTCCCCGGTGGGTCGGACGCCGCTTCAAGCGCAAAGAGGACCCGCGCCTCATCCAGGGCATCAGCCACTACACCGATGATCTGAAGCTTCCCGGGATGCTGTACGCCGCTTTCGTGCGCTCACCCTACGCGCACGCCAAGATCCGCAGCATTTCCACCGACGCTGCGCGGTCGACGCCCGGCGTGGTGGGCGTTTTCACTTCCGCCGATATGCCTACGCTCGGCGGCGCGCCTTACGCCGGCGGCATGCCGGGACTGAAGACGCCGCCCAACCCGCCGCTGGCGAAGGAAGTCGTGCGCCACGTGGGAGAGTCGGTGGCCGTCGTGGTTGCCGAGGATTCGTACGCCGCGCGCGATGCTGCCGAGCTGGTGGAAGTGGACTATGAAGCGTTGCCCGTCGTCACCGACGTCGAGAAGGCCATCGAGAAGGGCAGCCCGCTGGTGCATCCCCAGTTCAAGACCAACCTGGCCTACGTCCACGAATTGAAGACCGGCGACGCTGCCGCAGGCTTCAAGCGCGCGGACAAGGTGGTGCAACTGCGCATGACCAACCAGCGCCTGGTGCCGGTGGCGATGGAGACACGCGGCGTGGTGGCGGAGTACCGCCCGGGCGAAAATGTGCTGACGGTGTGGACCTCGACGCAAATCCCGCACCTGGCCAAGACGCAGATTGCCGTGATGCTGGGGATTCCGGAAAATTGCGTGCGCGTGGTCACGCCCGAAGTCGGCGGCGGCTTCGGCAGCAAGCTGAATGTGTATCGCGAAGAGGGCGTCATCCCCTGGCTGGCGATGAAGCTGGGCCGTCCGGTCAAGTGGAGCGAGACGCGGCGCGAGAACGTGCTGGCCACGATCCACGGCCGCGACCACATCCAGAACGTCGAGCTGGCGCTGAAGAAGGACGGCACCATCCTCGCGCTGCGCGCCCGCATCCTGGCCGACCTGGGCGCGTATCACCAGCTCCTCACGCCCAATATTCCCACGCTGACCTCGTTGATGATCACCGGCTGCTACAAGATTCCGGCGATCGACGTGGAGGTGCGCGGCGCGTTCACCAACAAGATGTCCACCGACGCCTATCGCGGCGCCGGCCGCCCCGAAGCCACCTACCTCATCGAGCGCATGATGGATGTGGCCGCTGACGAGCTGGGCATGGATCCCGCCGAGATCCGGCGCCGCAATTTCCCCAAGCCGACCGAGTTTCCCTTCGCCACCGCGACCGGGCTTTCCTATGACTCGGGCAACTACCAGGGCACGCTGAAGAAAGCGCTGGCGCTGTGCGGGTATGACAAGCTGCGAGCCCGCCAGAAGGCGGCCTGGAAACAGGGCAGGTACTACGGCATCGGCCTTTCGACCTACGTCGAGATCTGCGCCCTGGGTCCTTCCGCGGCCATGCCCGCCGGCGGCTGGGAGAGCGCCACGGTGCGCATCGATCCCACCGGCGCGGTCACGGTGCTGACCGGGGCCTCGCCGCACGGGCAGGGGCAGGAGACCAGCTTCGCGCAGATTGTGGCGGATGAACTCGGTGTTTCGCCCGAGAGCGTTACGGTGGTCCACGGCGATACGGCGGCCGTGCCCTACGGCATCGGCACGTTCGGCTCGCGGGCCACGGCCGTGGGCGGCACGGCGGCGCTTTACGCCACGCAGAAACTGAAACACAAGCTCATGACGTTCGCCGCCCACCTGATGAACACCAAGCCGGGAAACGTCTCCTACGCCCACGGACGCTTCAGCGCGCGGGGAACGCGCAAGTCGCTGCCCTTTGGCGAAGTGGTGATGGCCGCGTACACGGCCAAGACGCTGCCGCCGGGCGTGGATCCGGGTCTGGAAGCCACGCATTTCTTCGAGCCGACCAACTTCACCTTCCCCTTCGGCGCACACGTGTGCGCGGTCGAGGTGGATCCGGAGACGGGACAGATTCGCATCGACAGGTACCTGGCGGTGGACGACTGCGGGAAGGTCATCAATCCGCTGCTGGTGGAAGGCCAGCTTCACGGCGGCATCGCCCAGGGCCTGGGCCAGGCGCTCTATGAAGAGATGGTGTACGACTCCGCGGGCCAGGCCGTGACCGGCGAACTGATGGAGTACGCCGTGCCCAAGGCGGAACACCTGCCGCGCTTCCAGCTGGCCCATACGGTGACGCCCTCCCCGGTGAATCCCATGGGCATCAAGGGCGTGGGGGAAGCCGGCACCATCGCTTCGACGGCGGCCATCGTGGGCGCGGTCTGCGATGCGCTGACGCCGCTCGGCATCCGCCATCTGGACATGCCCCTCAAGCCGGAGAAAGTCTGGCGGGCCATCCGCGAAGCGCAGCAGCGGAATGCAGCCAAGTCTCCGGCGGCCAAGGCTGCGGTTTCGGAGAAAGCGGCGGCTGCGGCGAAAGCCAGTCCGCCGGCTGCGAGGAAAGCGCGGCCGGCGCCGCGAGCACGGCCCGCGGCGAAGGCCCGTCGCGCCGCGAAGACCCGGACGGCAAGGAGGCGCTCATGATTCCGGCACCGTTCGACTACGAGGCTCCGCGCACGCTGGGCGAAGCCTTGGCCATGCTGGCTTCGCGTCCGGACGCCAAGCTGCTCGCCGGCGGACACAGCTTGCTGCCGGCCATGAAGCTGCGGCTGGCGAGCGCGGGAACGCTGATCGACCTGGGACGAATCAGCGGCTTGAGCTACATCCGGCACACCGGCGACGGCTTCGCCATCGGCGCTATGACCCGCCACGCCGAAATCGCCGGTTCCGACCTGTTGCACGCGCTGTGTCCCCTGCTGGCGCAGGCCGCTTCGGAAATCGGCGACGTGCAGGTGCGCAACGCCGGCACCCTCGGCGGCTCGCTGGCTGCGGCGCATCCGGCCGCCGACTATCCCGCTGCGGTGCTGGCGCTGGACGGCGAGATGGTCGCCATGAGCCAGCACGGCGACCGCGTCATCGCGGCGCGCGATTTCTTCACCGGCATGTTCACTACGGCGCTGAAACCGGACGAGATCCTGACCGAGATCCGCCTGCGCTCCACGGCGGGTTCCGGCTCCGCCTACAAGAAGTTCCGGCATCCTGCTTCCGGCTTCGCCGTGGTCGGCGTGGCGGCGAACGTGCGGATGATGAGCGGGAAGATCATGTCGGCGGCTGTGGGCATCACCGGGGTGGGCGAGCGCGCCTACCGGGCCACGGCGGTGGAGAACGCGCTGCGCGGCAAGCCGGCCTCAGCCATCGCCGCCGCCAGCGAGCGCGCCGCCGACGGCGTCGCGGCGCTCGCGGACAACTTCGCATCGGCGGAGTACCGCCAGCACCTGGCGCGGGTCTTCACCCGACGCGCCCTGGAGGAAGCTGCGGCGCGCGCGGGCTAGGAGCTGGAAGCGGGAAGCTGATATTCTTCGTAGGTCATCATTTTCGCCAAGGAGAGTGAGCGTGAAAGGCGATCCCAAGGTCATTGCGGTGCTGGGCGAAGTGCTGAAGGCGGAACTGACCGCCATCAACCAGTATTTCCTGCACGCCGAGATGTGCCACAACTGGCGCTACGAGAAGCTCTACCACTTCATCCGCAAGGAATCCATCGACGAGATGAAGCACGCCGAGCAGCTCATGGAGCGCATCCTGTATCTCGACTCCACGCCCAACATGAGCGCGTACTTCAAGATCAACGTCGGCAAGACCGTGCCGGAACAGTTCAAGAACGACCTGCAACTGGAATACGAGGCGGTGAAGCGGCTGAACGACGGCATCAAGACCTGCGACGCCCACGGCGACGGCGGCTCGCGTGAGCTGCTGGAGCACATCCTGACCGATGAAGAAGGGCACATCGACTGGCTCGAGGCTCAGCTCCACGCCATCGACGAGATGGGTGTCGAGAACTACCTCGCCCAGCAGCTCCACAACGACGAAGAGTGATCATACCGGCGGCGCCCCTTTCCGCCGGGCGCCGCAGGCGCTGCATGGACGCTGCCCCCGCGGCGCTGCATCTCCTCTCCCTGCGCTAGAATGGATTGCGCCGCCTGAATCCCTTTTAATCCCAGCACGTCGCGGAGAGATGGCCGAGTGGCTGAAGGCGCACGCTTGGAAAGCGTGTTTACTCGAAAGGGTAACGAGGGTTCGAATCCCTCTCTCTCCGCCAGTAGGTTCCGGGCGTCTGCGTGAGACTTCACATTCGTATCGTGATTTGGAGGAGCCGCAATGAAAGTGTCCCATGTGCATTGCCGCGTGCATGACCTGGAGGCCGCGATCCGCTGGTTCGAGCAGGTTCTGCAGGCGGCTCCCGCGTTCAGCAGCGAGCGGATGGCGTATCTGGGCTTTGGCGATTTCGGCTTGATCCTGGGCTAGCGGCCGTTGTCCGAGGGTGAGTTGTGCGGGCGTAGAAACTCCGCCATGTAGTGGCGCATGCCGAGCGCCGCGGCAAAAACGGCGATTCCGAGCAACAACCAGGTGTCGGCGCGCTTCAGTTCTCCGGTGATCCACTCCAGGCTGCCCGTGAAGCCGTAGCCGATGCTGCCCAGTACCAGCGCCCACACCACGCAGTTCACGGCGTCGAGCGCGAGAAAGCGGTGGTAGGGAAGCCGACGCATCCCCCAGAAGAACATGATGGCGACCCGCGCGCCGTAGATGTAACGCGCGAAAAACAGCGACCAGGTGCCGTAGCGTTGGGCGGCCCGCTCGATGCGCGGCAGCACGCGCTGTCCGTGGGCGGTGGTGAGCCAGCGGCGGGCAGTGCCGTGCCCCAGCCAGAAGTAGAAAAGGTCGCCGGCCAGGCCTCCGCCCGCCCCCACGGCCAGGGCCGGTCCGGCGCGCCAAATGCCCAAGTGCACCAGCATGCCCGCCAGCATCAGGCTGAGGTCGCCCTCCACGGCCGCCGCAAAAAACAGCGCCCACAGGCCGTAGGTGCTCAGGAATGTTTCCAGTTCGGTCATGCGTGAGCGGATATGAAACCGCACCGGGGGAGAAGTTGCAAGCCGCGAAATTGCGAGGACCGAGTATCCGGTACCACGACCTGGCCGGACTCGCGCAAGAATATTCTGCGCACACCCGAAACTTCCCAGCTACTTGCGAATCTTAGAAAGATTGACTCGCTGCTGCCCACCTTAACCACATTACTTGTCAGAGACTTACAAGTGCGATATAAATCGCAGCCGTTTGTGTACTGTACGAACTTTCTTGGGGGCAATATGACAGGCGATGTGGAGAAAAAGTGGGTGGCAGGATGGGCGCTGGTGCTGATGCTGTGCGTTTCGCTGTCGTTGTGGGGGCAAGTCAGTGGTTCGACCATCCTGGGACAGGTCAAGGACGCGAGCGGCGCCGTGATCAGCGGCGCCAGGGTCGAGGTGCTGGCCACCCATACCGGGCAAAAACGCGAGACCCAGAGCGGCAGCGACGGCACCTTCACCGTGCCCAACCTTCCCGCCGGTCCCTACCGAGTAACGGTGACGCAGAGCGGCTTCGGTGGGCAAGCCAAGGAGCTGACCCTGTTGGTGGGGCAGTCCGCGGACCTGATTTTCACGCTCTCCCCGGCAGCGCGTGAGGAAGAAGTGAAGGTGGAAGCGGAGACGCCGCTGGTCGAGACCAACACCGCCACCGTCCACAAGAACATCACGCCCGAGCAGGTGCAGACCCTGCCCATCAACGGGCGCGACTTTTCTACGCTCGCCATCCTGGTGCCAGGCGTGACCGCAGGCAACACTGCCATCAACGCCAATTACGACCCGGTGAAGAGGAACGTGCCGGCCATCAGCATCAACGGCCAGAACGGGCGCAACCTGTTCATGGCCATCGACGGCGGCGACAACACCGACATCTTCATGGGCGGCCAGAACCTCACGCTCTCGCTGGAGGCGGTGCAGGAATTCGAGGTGATTACCCATGATCCCAAAGCCCAGTACGGGCGCGGTATCGGCGGTGTGATTAACGTCGTCACCAAAAGCGGCGGCAACGAGTTCCACGGCTCAGCCTTCGGTTTCTTCCGCGATGACAGCCTGCAATCCAACAACGCCATTTCCGAGATGCTGGGCGATCCCAAGCCGCCCTTCGACAGCCGCCAGTTCGGGGGTACCATCGGCGGACCCATCAAGAAGGATCGGGCATTCTTCTTCTATAGCTACGAACGCCAGCAGAACGACACTTCGCGCGTGTTTAACAGCGGAGGCGCGTTTCCCACGCTGGACGGGACGGTGACGCCACAGGCCTTTCGCCAAAACTTCCACTTGGCCCGGGTGGACGTCAAAGTGGCCGACAATCACACGCTCTTTGGCCGCTATGCGGAACAGGACAACGGCTCCCTCAACGAGTTTTTCAACGATCAGGACGCGCCCGATTCCACGGCAGACGAGTTCAATCGGTTCCATGACGTAGTCGCCGGGTTGAGTTCCCTCATCGGAAGCAACAAAGTCAATGATGTACGTTTCCACTACCAGTTCTTCTCCAACCGCATCCAGAACGACCTGAGCTCGAACGACGTTCCCACCATCATTCTTCCGGCGGCCACCTTCGGCGCCAGTCAGGCCGGAACACAGGCGCCCAAGGAGATCACCTACCAGTTCAGCGACGACTTTTCCTGGACTCATGGGAGGCACAACATCCGTTTCGGCGGCAACGTGATCGTCCAGCCGCACATCGGGATCGAGGGTGACTTCCGCCACAACCGCTACCGCTTCACCACCAACGATTACGACCCGGCGACCAACACCATCCTGGCCGGAAACAGCCTGGCCAACTACCGCTCCTGGTCATCGCCGGGGTTCGACATTGTGAACCGCACCCTGACCCACCTGGGCTTCTACGTCCAGGACGACATCAAGCTGGGACGCCTGACGCTGGCCCTCGGCCTGCGCTACGACTACGTGCACAATCTGTTCTACAACCGCGGTACTGCGGCCGAGGACGTGGTTCGCGACAACGTCGGAGCGGTTCCAGGGGGGCCATCGCGTTCCACTCCCACCGACGACAAGAACAACTTTGCGCCCCGAGTGGGCTTTGCCTTTGATGTGAGAGGCAATGGGCAGTTCGTGGTGCGTGGCGGCTATGCGCGCCTTTTCGACCCGGCCTCCATTCTGGCCAGTACGTTGTTCGCCGATCTGGAAGTGACACAGGTCAACGGCAACCCTCCCTTCAACTTCGTTTTCGTTCCGGGCGCGTTTGCGGGCTTCTTCGGCATCCCGTGCGCTACGGTGCCGTGCCAGCCGGCCGTATTCGATGCGGGACCGGCGAGCGTTCCCTTTAATTTCCCGATTGGTTTCGTCAATTCGCCGGACATGGAAGTGGCTCGGGCGGACCAATTCAACCTGGGGGCCGCGTACCAGATCCAAGAAGGACCGCTCGCCGGCCTGACTTTCGAGGCGGATGGGATTTACTCCCGCACTCGCAAGCTGGTGCAGGGGCGCAACCTGAACTTCTGCGTCAACGCGGACCCGAACTGCCTGGCGGGAGTCTGGACGCCCACCGGAGTCAACTTCCCGCAAGCCGGTCCCAACGACCCCATCACCAACATCCCGCGGCAGATCTTCCTGGAAGATACTACGGGGCGGAACGACTACACGGCATTGATTGTCTCGGTGCGCAAGGCATTCGCCAAGCGTTGGCAGCTCTTCTCCAGTTACACCCTGTCGCGCGCGATTACTGACACCAATCAATTCACCTTCGTGGTGCTGAACCAGTTGCAGCCCAACGCTGTGGGAGAACTCGGGCCCACTAACTGGGACGAGAGGCATCGGGTTGTCATCTCTGGATTGGTCGAGCTGCCATGGAAGGTCCAGTTCTCGAACATCTTTACCGGGGCTTCCGCGAGGCCTTACACCGCTTCCGACAGCTCGAATTGCGACGTCAACCTGGACGGCGTGCCCACCGTCTTTGGCGCCATTGATAACGGGCCGGGCGGTTCCCGCACTCAAAACGTTTCGTCCTGCGACCGGGTCGGTGGCCGCGGGGCCTTTCGCGGTGATCCGACCTACAGTTGGGACATCCGTGTGGCCAAGTCGTTCCCGCTGGAGAGTCTGGCACCGCAGGCGCGCATCGAAGGAATCTTCGAGGTGTTTAACCTGACCAATGCCGCCAACTTCGGTCAGAACTTCTTCGATGATTTGGGCGATCCGGCCCGTTTCGGAACACCCATCAACATCATCACCCCGCCGCGCACCATCCAGTTGGGCGTGAGGTTCCGGTTTTAGAAGGTCAGCCGGAGTATCACAACGGCGCCAGGGACTAAGGGCTTTCTGGCGCCGTTCGTTTGTTCGGAAACCAAACTGTGATTCGCGCTTTACAATCGGGGGACTTTCGGCGCGGGGAAGAGGAAATCTGGTGGAAGCAGGTCAGGCAGCACCGGCGACGAGTCTGGAGCAAGCGCGGCAGGAGTTCCCGGCTCTGCGGGACAATGTCTTTCTTGACGCGGCCTGCGTCAGCGTAGCGCCCCGCCGCGCCAGCGAAGCCATTGCCCGCTTCCTGGAGATGGCGGCGCTCTGCCCGTCGCGTTCGGCGACGCTGCATCACATCGCCATGGACGAGATGCGGGCCGAGGCGCGGCCGGAGATTGCGCGCCTGTTGAACGCCGCCGAAGATGAGATCGCCCTGGTCGAAAGCACCACCCACGGCTTGACCATCGCCGCGGAACGCATCCCTCTGGAGCGCGGAGACCGCGTGTTGCTCTGCGACCTGGAGTTCATGCAGGTAGCCATTCCCTGGGTCCAGAAGCAGAGCGAAGGGATTGCCATCGACGTGGTGCCGCACCGCGAGGGCAGGCTGCTACCGGAAGACGTCGCGGCGCGCATGGGACCGAAGACGCGCGTGCTGGTCCTCAGCTCGGTGCAGTGGTCCAACGGATTCCGCTGCGACCTCGGGAAGCTCGGGGCGCTGTGCCGCGAGCGGGGCGTATGGCTGGTCGTGGACGCTATCCAGCAGTTGGGCGCGTTCCCCATCGATGTCGCAGCCACGCCCGTCGATATCCTCACCTGCGGCGGGCACAAATGGCTCAACTCGCCCTTCGGTGCCGGTTTCCTCTACATCCGACGTGAGGCGCAGGCACGCCTGCGCCCTCCACTGCGCGGCTACCTGAGCGTCGAGACGCCGGAAGGCGGCTGGGGAAATTATTTTCAGACTCCCTCCATCACCCCGGTGCGCGACTACCGCTTCGTGGGCGGCGCGACGGGCTACGAGATCGGGGGGACGGCGAACTATCCCGGCGCCATCGGCCTGGCGGCTTCTTTGCGGCTGATTCATGAACTGGGACAGCAGCGCATTGCCGCGCACATTCAGAGCCTCACCGACCACCTGATCAGTGGGCTCCAGACGCTGGGCGTCACCGTAGTGACACCGACCGAGCCGCAGCATCGCTCCGGCATCGTCACCTTTTCGATGGGATCGCCGCAGAAGAACCTGCAGATGATGGAACGGCTGCTCGACCGCAAGGTTCTGGTTTCGGTACGGTACACGTCGCACGTAGGCGGGGTGCGGGTGTCCTGCCATTTTTTCAACACGCAAGGTGACATTGACAGGCTGCTGGAGACCATGGAAGAAGGCAATAAGCGATAAGCAACAAGCGATTAGCGAAAGGCCACAACAAACCCGTGGACTCGACGGCGGAAGTGCAGCGCGCTCCGGCGCTGGAAATCCTGGAGAAAGAAAAGGGACTGGCGCGCCAGTTGAGCGAGCGGCAACTGGCGATGATCGCCATCGGCGGCGCCATCGGCACGGGACTGTTCCTGGGCAGCGCGCTGGCGGTGCGCGTGGCCGGTCCAGCCGTCATTCTGAGTTACGTGCTGGGGGCGCTGGTGGCCCTGCTCCTGATGGGCACGCTGGCGGAAATGGCGGTAGCGCATCCCACGGCCGGCTCGTTTGGCGTCTACGCGGAGATTTACGTCTCGCGCTGGGCGGGATTCGTGATGCGTTACACCTACTGGGCGAGTCAGTCCATCGCCATCGGCGGGGAAGCGGTGGCGGTGGCCATCTACTGCCAGTGGTGGTGGCCGCAGGTGCCGCAATGGGTTTGGGTGGTGGGATTTTCGCTGGCTTTGGTGTACATCAACGCGCGCAGCGTGGGGAACTTCGGCGAGTTCGAGTACTGGTTCTCCATGATCAAAGTGGTAGCCATCATGCTGTTCGTCTTGTTCGGCACAGCGATGTTGTTAGGTTGGGGACCGGCTGAGCCCATCGGCCTCAGGAACCTGACCGAGCACGGTGGCTTCTTCCCCCTGGGAGTGAAGGGCGCTTGGATGGCGCTGGTGTTCGTGATCTTCAGTTACATCGGAACCGAAGTGGTGGCGGTGACCGCAGGCGAAGCGCGCGATCCGCAGAAAGCCGTACCGCGTGCCATGCGCACCATGGTGGCGCGGCTGATTCTGTTCTATCTCGGCGCTATCACGGTGCTGGTAGCCGTCGTCCCCTGGAACCAGATCCATCCCGGGGAGAGCATCACCGCCAGCCCCTTCGTGCGTGTGTTCTCGCTGATGGGCGTGCCGGCCGCGGCGCACATCGTGAACTTCGTGGTGCTGACGGCGGCGCTCTCCAGCATGAACTGCAATCTCTACCTGGCCACGCGCATGGTCTTTTCCCTGGCCCGCGGAGGCTATGCGCCGGCCGGCTTCGGCCAGGTCTCGGCCAAAGGGACGCCGGTGGTTGCGTTGCTGGTCTCTGCCGTGGGGCTGCTGATTGCCACCCTCTTCGCCTGGCGATTTCCTGAAAGCGCCTACGTCTACATGTTCGGCATCGCCCTGTTCGGCGGCCTGTTCGTGTGGTTCATGATCTTCGTGACGCACTTGTTCTTCCGACGCCGCTGGGCCGAAGAACAAGTGGCGGATTTTCCCGTCCGCATGCGCGGCTATCCGTACTCGACGTTGCTCGGCGCGGCGATGCTGGCGGGGATTCTCGCCACCACGTGGTGGGTGGAAGGGATGCGCATCACCCTTCTTGCCGGGCTGCCATGGCTGGCGTTCATCTCGGCTGCATACTGGCTGTGGGCAAGGAAGAACCGTCGCGGTGTGTGACCTGTGAACTGCGATCTGCGAACTGTGAACCGAGGAATGTAGCGTAAGGAATACTTTTGCGGCAGTGAGGTATGAGGTCGCGATGAAACGACATCACTCCAGATGCATTCGGCTCTGTCTGATCCTGGTCGCTTCGCTGGGATGGGCCGTCGCAGCCGACGCACAGAGACCGAAAACCATCGCGCTGGTCGGGGGCACGCTGATTGACGGCAATGGCGGCCAACCCATCGGCAACAGCGTGATCCTGATCGAGGGCGAGCGCATCAAGGCTGTAGGACAAGTGGGAACGCTCGCTGTGCCGCGCGGCGCCGAAGTGATCTCCACCGAAGGCATGAGCGTGCTGCCCGGATTGTGGGACATGCACGTGCACCTGATGATCAACGGGCACGCCGACTACGACCATTGGGACCGCACCTACCCGCCGCTGTTCGAGAGCGTGATCATGCCGGCCTCGGCCAAACAATTGTTGCTGGCGGGCGTGACCAGCGCGCGTGACCTGGGTGCGCCGCTCGAAGCCAGCATCAACGTGCGCAACGCAATCCGTGCGGGAAAGATTCCCGGCCCCACGCTCTACGTTTCCGGCCCTTTCATCCAGCACGAGCCTTACCCGGGCACCGAACTTTTCCGCTGGGGAGTGACGGGGGCGGACGACGCGCGCGCCAAAGTGCGCAAGCTGGCGGAAGCCGGCGTGGACTGCATCAAGCTGATCGACCAGGACCAGATGACGATGGAAGAAGTGAAGGCCGTGGTCGATGAGGCGCACAAGCACAAGCTGCCGGTGGTGGCGCATTCCCATCGGCCGGAGGAAATCCGGCGCGGCCTGGAGGCGGGCGTGGACAACTTCGAGCACACCGGCCTGGCCACAGCGCCCGAGTATCCCGCGGACATCATCGCGGCCATCCGCGAGCGTACCGCGCAGATGAGCAAGGGCCCGCTGTGGTGGACTCCGACTATTGAAGGCCTGTTCAATTACGAGTACTGGCGCGATCATCCGGAGGTGCTCGACGATCCCTCCTGGCAGGAGGGCCTGCCCGAGGAGATCGTCCAGGACATCAAGGCGTCACTCGCGCATCCCGACCGGCTGCCGTACTACCAGATCACTCCCCTGCGCCGCCCCACGCTCAAGCGCAAGTTCCAGCAGTTGCGCGAGTCGGGTGTCGTGCTGCTGATCGGCACCGACAGCGGCATCCCCATGAACTTCCACAGCCAGTCCACGTGGAACGAGCTGGAGGTCTGGGTGAACCGGCTGGGTGTGGAGCCCATGGAGGCCCTCCGCGCCGCCACTTACTGGCCGGCGGTCATGATGAAGGTGGAGAGTGACGTGGGCACCATCAGCGAAGGCAAGTACGCCGACATCATCGCCGTGCGGGGCGACGTGCTGCGGCATATCAACTTGTTGCAGCGGGTGGACCTCGTGATCAAGCATGGGAAGCGGTACAAGTAGTGGGCTCACTAAGACGGCTGCCGCGGCGGCATCCAGCCCCGCCTCACCAGAACGGCCATCAGTGCCGTGAGCACAAAGGGAAACGCGATTACGGTGCGAATGGGCAGCGAGAGCAGCAGCAGACCCACTTCCCGCCCCGCCGGCAAAGCCAGAGCGACCAGCGCTACCACCAGCGCCGTGACCCACTGCCAGGCCAGCAGCGCACCCGCCAGCACCAGCAGCCAGCGCACCGCACCCCCAGCTTGCAGCAGTTCGCGAGCATGATGGGCCAGCCACAAGGCGACGGGAATCAACAGCACGTGGTCGTAGGCCGCCAGTCCGTTGGGAAACACAATGATGGCAGCGGCCAGGACAAACAGCAGCGTGGTCACGAAGCGAGGAGAATCGGCAGCCTCGCGACGCGTCTGCCAAGCCATGAGCGCGGCTGCCAAAAGGAGCGCGATTTCCACAACCCGTCCCGGGATCTCTCCGAACAGCGTGCGCGCCAGCGGCAGGGGCGTGTACTGGCGCCACGCGGTGAGGTTACTCAGCCAGCCGAATAACCAGCCAGGTACGGCGATCTCTGCCGCTACCCAGAGTATGGCCAAGGTTGCGAGAAAGGTCAGCGCGAGCCGCCGCCGTGTGCGCCAGTCGCCCAATGTCCAGATCATCAGCAGGGCTACCAGCGGCGCCGCGGTGTGGGGCTTGATGGTGGCGACCGCGAGGCAGATCCCGGCCAGACCGTACCGGCCACCAGTAACCGCGGCGGCTGCGCCCGCGAGCAGCGCCGCTACAACAAAGGCCATCTGCTGCACGTACAGGCCATCCAGAAACGGATAGCTGCTCACGGCAAGGATCACCGCGACGGCTCGGTACCCGGGAGAAAACTGCAAGCCCACGGCTCGTGCCCACCAGAACACGCTCATGGCCGTGAGCAGAGTGAGCACGACAATGCTTCCGCCCATCACCCAGGGGAAGGGAATCGGCGCGATGGGAGCTAGCAAGAGGCACACGTAAGCGGGATACATGAAGCGCCGCTCATCGAGCGTGCGTCTTTCCGCATTCGGATGCAGGGGGCGCCCATAGCTGGCAATCTGGTTGGTGATGGTGTACCCATGGCTGTAGGGATCGCCCTGACGATAGACGACGTATCGTGCACCCAGCCAGTAGGGATAGAGGTCCGACCAAATGGAATGAGGCCCGAACAGCCCTTCGCTGGCCAGCTGCCGGTGGGCACGCGGCACCAGCAGATTGAAATACGCGTTCATTCCGAAGGCCGCCAGCATGGCCAGCAGCAGCGCTAAACGGGCTGACTTCAACCCACCCTTGCCTTGGGAGTCAAGAACGAGCGGGTCTGGAGGCGTGGCCATTCGTCCGTTGTGAGCTTAGACGGTTTCCTGCCCTCTGTACACGTTTCCAGGGGGTCTCCCGAACACTTCGTCTCGCATACAAAGGATGACCAGCAAGAATGCCACGAAGGGAAGAGCCGGTTCGCTGCGGATGGGAAGCGACAGCAAGAGCGGGTCATCACTCCAGCGCGGCGAGATGAGCGCAAGCAAGCTGACGGCTGCCGCCGTGATCCACTGCCAGGCAAGTAGACCGACGGTGATGGTGAAGACGATGCGCTTGGCCAGTCTCCATTTCGCCCAATCGGCGGCCAACGTCCCCAGCCAGAGGGCCGCCGGCAGCATGATCAGATGGTCATAGATTGCATCCGCGTTGGGCAGGATGACGGCGGTACCCACCGCCACCAGCGACAAAACGGCCGCGAACTGCTTCGAGCCGGCGGGGTGGCGCCGCAGCGTCCAGCACGCGGCCGCAACACCCAGGACCACCAGCCCAGCCAGCAGGGCGCCAATGGTCTCCCCAAACATGACTTGGGCCAGCGGAGGCTTCTGGTATCGGCTGAATGCCTGTAGGGTTGACCACCAGCGGGGAAGCCATCCCGGCAATATCATTTCCGAGCCGGCGAGCAGAATCCCCAAGCTGGCTAGGAAGCCCAACACGGCCCCACGGCGGCGGGGCCAGTCTCCCAGAGACCACACCACGAACCATCCCGCGAAAGGCAAGGCTAAATGAGGCTTGACCGTGGCTATCGCCACGAGCATGCCTGCCGTCCAGTGACGTCCCGCTGCGAGGGCTACGGAAGCAGCCGCCACGACCGCAATCATCAGGGGGGAAATCTGCAGCAGGGTATACCATCGGCCGAACTGGAGACTTCCCACTACCAAAACCGCAGCCAGCATCAGCGTGGAGCGCTGGAGATGGAGCGACAGGGCTCGGTTCCACAAGGGGGCGCTGAAGATTCCTGCCAGCAAGATCAGGAGAACGAACACCAGCCGCACGACCGCGAACGGCAACAGCGAGACCGGCGCCAGCAGCAGGCAGACGTGGACGGGATAAATGAAGCGATGCTCGTCTTTGGGATCTCCGGGGCGCGTGGGATCCAAAGGACGTCCGTAATAGCCAATCTGAATCAGCCGAGTGGCCGCGTCGCTATACGGGTCGAGGTGCTCCCGCAGCAAGTAGCGCGTACCCAACCAATACGGGTAAAGATCGTTGAAGTTTGCCCGCAAGCCCAGGCTTGCCAAACCGCGGTCATAGCGCCGGTTTACGAGTTCGAGATAAGCATGCATCCCAACCCCGAACACGCCAGCCAAGAGCACTGCCGTCCAAAACTTCCAGGACCGCCTTCCGGATGGCGCGCTTTGAGCACTCATGCCGAGCGCGATTATTTCAGAGCAACACGGTGTTTGCCACGGAGCGCCTATGTCGGTGAATTTCCACAGGTACTGCTTTGATAACAGCCCAGTAACGCTTATGGCACCACCCTGGTAAACGCAACATCTTGTGGTCTCGAGCCTCGCGAACCACGATTCCTCGCGGTTTTATCAAGTGCTTTAGCACCCCCTTCTACGGGGTCAAAATTCCTGTTGACACGCAACGATTTAGCTGTAGCATGAGTGGTCAAAAGTGGTAGAAAGTGGTGTCAACTGGTTGAAACGCGAGCTAGGCCTTGGCACCGGTGGATGGGAAAGGAATGGGTATCGGGGCTCCAGAGGATGGAGAAAAAGACCCCCCAACACGAGGCAGGCACGGGTGAGATCAGCGACATTGTGAGGGCATTGACGGGCGCGGCAGCAGTGATCGCGGCCCGGGCAGCAGGAGGCACCCCGGGAAGCCGGGCAAACAGGCATGTTTCGCGGCAATCATCCAACCCGCGTGGACGAGAAGGGAAGGCTCAAGGTCCCGGCGGAGTTCAAGCGCCTGATCGACGAGAAGTACACGGACCGGTTCTACATCACCAGCGTGGACGGGCAACGGGCGCAAATCTACCCCTTCGAGGAGTGGGAACGCATCGAGGAGAAGCTGGCGCGGCTGTCGAACTTCAATCCCACCAAGAAGAAGCTCTTGAATCGCACCAATTATTACGGCCAGGCGGTGGAGATGGATGCCCAGGGGCGCCTGTTGATTCCGCCCATCCTGCGCCAGGCGGCGCAGTTGCGGGGCGAGGTGGCGGTGCTGGGCAACCTCACGTATCTGGAAGTGCGGAACATGGAAGCGTTCCGCAAGGAGTTGGAGGAGAACCCGTTCACGCTTGAGGATGAAAAGACCCTGGACGACTTGGGCATTTAGCCGCGCTGCCGGCAGGGCCGGCGCGCCGCAGGGTCGGGCGTGAATGGCAGCAGGGTTGGAAAGCAACGCCCCTCAGGGGGGCGGGCATGGCACGGGTGGGGAGTCTGGCCATGTCTCGGTTCTTTCAAAAGAAGCGATCGATTTCCTGGCCATCCGGCGAGGCGGCACCTGTATCGATGCCACCCTGGGCCTGGGCGGGCACGCGTTGGCTATCGCAAAACGCCTCGGCGCTCAGGGTCGTTTGATTGGGCTCGATAGGGACCCCGCTGCGCTGGAGATCGCCCGCCGGCGCCTCGAGCCGCCTCCCGAACTGCGGGAGGATTGGCCGCAGGTGCAGGTCGAGCATGCCGCCTTCTCCGAACTGGAGCGCATCGTCGCGCCGGCTTCAGCGGACGGCCTGCTGGCCGACCTGGGCGTCAGCTCATTGCAGCTCGACGATGCCGGGCGGGGGTTCAGTTTTCAGGCGGAAGGGCCGCTCGACATGCGCATGGACCCGCGCAGCGAGCGCACCGCCGATCAAGTGGTAAATCGCCTCGACGAGGTCACTCTCGCCAAGGTGATTTACGAATTCGGTGAGGAAAGGAGGTCGCGGAGAATCGCCAGAGCCATTGTCCGGGCGCGGCCGATACGCAGTACCGCTCATCTAGCACAAGTCATATCGGCCGCGTTCCGGTCAATGAAACCCGGGCGCATTCATCCTGCGACGCGTACTTTCCAAGCAATCCGGATTCACGTGAACCGCGAACTGGAGGAACTCGGGGCACTGCTCGCAGCAGCGCCCCGGGTCCTGAGGCCGGGAGGGAGGCTGGTCATCATCAGCTTCCACTCGCTGGAGGACCGCATGGTGAAAGACGCGCTGCGCGAAGCCGCGCGCCGGGGAGCCTACAGGATCCTGACTCCCAAGCCGGTCACGGCCAGCGAACAGGAGATCGAGCGCAACCCGCGGGCCCGCAGCGCCAAACTGCGCGCGGCAGAAAGGCTGGCGGGATGAACAGGTTTCGGGACGGCATCGCCTACCTTGACTTGGGCGAACGACAAGCAGTTCCACAACCAACCTACCTTTTCGATGCCGTCCCGGAAAAGGTCTAAGAGATTGGACGGAGGTGAAGGATGCATAGGGGAACGATGATTGACGAGCTGATTGCCACCGTGGAGCGCGTTGAGCAGACGGCCCACGCGGAGGCGGCGCCGCAGGCGGCGCCGGTGAAATCGGAGGTGTTTGTGCCGTACGCCTATTCGGCGGCGTACGCGCCCCAACTGGTCGAGGTGGCGTAATGGCGGCCGGGGCGATCCCCACCACGCGCACCGTGCGCTCGCACTTGGTGAGCGGGCGCGCGGCGCGGCGGCCCTCCCCCCCGCGTGCGGGCACCCCGGAGATTTACTTCCCCAAGGCCATCGACAATTCCCGCCTGGTGCGGGTGGTGGACCGGCAGCGCAACCGCGAGATGGCCATGTTCACCGTCGCCGTTTGCGCGCTGTTCGCCTTGGTCATGGTTTATGCCGGCCAGCATTTCAGTTCCATTGAATACGGTTACAAGCTGGAAGCGATGAAAGCGCAACGCGACGCGCTGGTGGAGCAGAATCGCGCTCTGCGCCTGGAGGAAGCCTCACTGCGCAGCCCGGAACGCATTGACGCCCTCGCCCGCCAGATGGGCTTGGAGGCTCCGCGAGTGGGCCAGATGATGCGCCTGGAAGCGCCGGGCACGGATCTGGGCGCGCCCGTGATGGCGCGGGCGGACGGCGTCCTGGTGATCTCGCCCCAGCCTTAAAGGATTCTCCGGAACGAACTCCGGGGAGCAGGACCCGGCCTGGCTTGAACCGAAGTTGCAGACCGGCGACCCGGCGGCGCCGAGCGCCTGCCGGGAAGGATTTGCAGAACCCCCAGCGGCCCGGAGCGGACTCCGGGCCGCATCTGCATCTATGGCAGGCAACGGGAACGGCAACGGCGTCCCACGGCGGCTGCTGCTGCTGGCGCTGGGGTTGTTTCTCTGGGCCGGGCTGATTGGCCTGCGGCTCATCGACCTGCAGATCCTGCAGTACGGCGAACTGCTGGAACGCGCCCAGCGCCAGCAGCAGCGCACCATCGAGGTCGCGCCTCGCCGCGGCATCGTCTATGACCGCAACGGCCAGGAACTGGCCATGTCCGTCACTGTGGACTCGGTGTTCGCCGTCCCCAGCGAGATTCCCGATCAGGAAACGGCGGCCCAGCTTCTGGCGCGCGTGCTGGGGACCGAGGCGGGCGACATCCAGGCGAAGCTGAAGTCCTCGCGCGGTTTCGCGTGGATCGCGCGCAAGGTCGACGCCGAGACCAGCCAGCGCATCCGCGCCCTGAACCTACGCGGCATCTACTTCCAGAAGGAGTCCAAGCGCTTCTATCCCAAGCGCGAGCTGGCGGCCCAGGTTCTGGGCTACGTGGGCATGGACGACGAAGGGCTGGGGGGCATCGAGTATGCCTTCGACCAGCAACTGCGGGGCGCGCCCGGACGCATGATGATCTCCGTGGACGCCCGCCGCCGCTGGTTCGGGCGCGTGGAACGCGAGCCTGCGCCCGGCCAGAACGTGGTGCTCACGCTGGACGAGAAGATCCAGTACATCGCCGAGCGTGAACTGGATGAAGCCATGCGGCAGACGCGCTCGGCCGCCGGCACCATCATCGTCCAGAACCCGCACACCGGGGAGATTCTGGCGCTGGCCAGCAGGCCAACCTTCAATCCCAACACTTTCCGCAAGTCTTCCCCGGAGGCGCTGAAGAACCGGGCGGTCAGCGATGTCTATGAGCCCGGTTCCACCTTCAAGCTGGTCACCATCGCCGGGGCACTGGAAGAGAAACTCACCCGGCCTTCGGAGATGATCGACTGTCAGATGGGCGCCATCTACCTGGGCAGCATGCGCATCCGCGATCACAAGCCCTTCGGCGTGCTGTCCGTCAGCGACGTCCTGGCCCACTCCAGCGATGTGGGCACCATCAAGCTCGGGCTGCGCCTGGGCGAAGAGCGTTTCGACCAGTACATCCGGCGGTTCGGATTCGGCCAGCCTACGGGCATCGAGTTGCCGGGCGAGAGCCGCGGCCTCACCAAGCCGGTGAACCGTTGGTCCAAGGTGTCCATCGGGGCCATCTCCATGGGGCAGGAGATCGGCATCACCGGGCTCCAACTGATCGCGCTCATCTCCAGTATCGCCAACGACGGCGTGTGGACCGCCCCGCGCATCGTGGCGGGAATTACGCGCGAGAAGGACGGATTGCAGAAGGTCGTCTTCCAGCCTGCCGAGCAGCGGCGCGTAATATCGCCGGAGACCGCCATCCAGATGAAGCGCATGATGGAAGGCGTGGTGCTTCACGGAACCGGCCGCCGCGCCATCCTGGAAGGCTACACCGCGGCCGGGAAGACCGGGACGGCGCAGAAGATCGATCCTTCCACGCGGGCCTACTCCTCTTGGAAGCACGTGGCTTCCTTCGCCGGCTTTGCTCCGGTGAACCAGCCGGCCGTGGCGGTGGCCGTGATCCTGGATTCGCCGGTAGGTCCGCGCCAGGGCGGACAGGTGGCGGCTCCGGTGTTCGCGCGCGTCGCCCAGCAGGTGCTGGCCTACCTGCGCGTGCCACATGATATCGAGCTCCCACGCCAGCAACAGATGCTGCGGGCGGCCGCCTCCGTCAGCGATGATGAGATTTCCGAAGGCTCGCCCGACCATCCGGCGTGGAGCGGCGAGGGACTGGAAGCCGCGTCTGCCGCGCCGCCGGCGCATGAGCGACCTGCGGCCCAGCCGCAGGCCCGCTTGCTGGTGGCTGCGCAACCAGAACGCCGGCCGGATGCCGCTCCGCCGCTTGAGGCGCCGCCCCTTCCGCCGCCTGCCAGCGGCACCGTCATGCTCGATCCCGAAGGCGGCGTGTTAGTGCCGTCGCTGATCGGCAAGCCGCTGCGCGAAGCCCTGGTCGTAGCGCAGCAGGCTGGCATCGAACTGGATGTGGTGGGCAGTGGAGTAGCCCGCGAGCAGGCCCCTCCGCCGGGCACCCGGATTCCGGCCGGAGCCCGCGTGGCGGTGCGCTTCACGCGCTAGCTCAGCCAGGTTCAGGTGGGAAATCGGGGCTTGGGTTTTTGAGTAGGAAAGCGGAGTTCGGGTCTTGGGTGGGAAAGCAGCTCTTGGGTTTTGGGTGCGAGAGCGGGGTTTCTGCCCGCGTAGGTGCGGCGCCAGGCGGGGCGTTAGCCCCGGAAAAACGCGTCCTGCGGTGTCTATAATCGAAAACAACCGATGACTTTTCGCCAGCTCCTCGACGGCGTCGAAACCCTGGCCCAGCGCGGGAATCCCGAGATCACCGGCCTGCAGTACGATTCCCGGCGCATCTCGCCCGGCGACCTGTTTGTGGCCATGCGCGGCGAGACCACGGACGGCAACCGCTTTATCGAGGACGCCATCGCCTGCGGCGCTGTGGCGGTAGTGAGCGACACCACCGAAAGCGCCCCTCACCCCGGCATCGCCTGGGCCCACGTTCCCCACGGTCGCCAGGCCCTGGCCGGGCTGGCCGCGAACTTCTATGGGCGTCCTGCGGTGCGCATGAAGCTCACCGGCATCACCGGCACCAACGGCAAGACCACGACCGCCTTCCTGGCGGAAGCCATGCTGGGCGCCATGGGCCGGACGGCGGCTTTGATCGGCACCGTCGAGTACCACGTCGGGCCGGAGGTCCTGCCCGCTCCCCACACCACTCCGGAACCGCTCGAGATCCACGCCTTGCTCGACCGGGCTTCGCGGCATGGCGCCAGCGAGATGGTGATGGAGGTTTCCTCGCACGCGCTGGCGCAGCAGCGCGTCTACGGCTTGCCCTTCGACGTGGCCGTTTTCACCAACCTGACCCGTGACCACCTGGATTACCACCGCGACTTCGACGACTACTTCGAAGCCAAGAAATCCCTGTTCGCCGGCTGCGGAGCGGAGCCGCCGCGCGCCGCCATCCTGAACGCCGACGACGATTACGGCGTGCGTCTGGTGCCGTTCGCAAAATCGCAAGGGTCGCAGGTGGTCACGTACGGCATCGAGCGCGGCGACATCCGCGCCATGCGGATCGAACTGCGTCCGCAGGGGACGGCATTCGTCCTCAGCACGCCCCGCGGCGATGTAGCCGTGACTTCCAGTCTGATCGGCCGCGTCAACGTGTACAACATCCTGGCGGCGGCTGCGGCGGCGATCGCCCGCGGGTGCTCGCTTGAGGCCGTCCGTCGCGGCGCGGCCGCGGTGCGCCGCGTGCCGGGCCGCTTCGAATCCGTGGACTGCGGCCAGCCCTTCGCCGTCGTCGTGGACTACGCCCACACCGACGACGCCCTGCGCAACCTCACCTCCCTCGCCCGCTCCTTCGTCACCCGGGAAGGCCGCACCGGACGCGTCATCACCCTCTTCGGTTGCGGCGGCGATCGCGACCGCACGAAGCGGCCGCTCATGGGGGAGGCAGCCGGACGGGGCAGCGATTTCGTCATCCTCACGTCGGACAATCCACGCAGCGAAGACCCGCTGGCCATCATCAACGACGCCCTGGTCGGCCTGCAGAAGACCGGCACGCGCCACGTCGTGGAGCCCGACCGCCGCCGCGCCATCGCGCGCGCCCTCGCTGAGGCCCGGCCCGGTGACATCGTGCTCATCGCCGGCAAGGGCCACGAGCGCGTGCAGGTAAGCGCCGCCGGCAGCCTTCCCTTCGACGATGTCGAAGTCGCCCGCGAAGCGCTGCACGCCGCCGGTTTCGCGCCGCAGGGCATGGAGGCCACTGCTGCCGGAGGCCGCCCATGAAGCTTTCCCTCCAGCGCGTGGCGGAGTTCACGGCGGCGACCGGAGAATTCGATCCCGCCGCCGTTGCCGAGGGCTACTCCATCGATTCCCGCACCGTCAAGCCGGGCGAACTGTTCTTCGCGGTCAAGGGCGAGCGGCTCGACGGCCACGATTTCGTCGCTCAGGCGCTCGCGGCAGGAGCCGTGGCCGCCGTCGTCAGCCGTGCCAAGGTTTCGGAGTTCAGCGCCCGTTCCCGCCTACTGGTGGTGGAAGACACGTTGGCTGCCCTGCAGGCCCTGGCCGCCTCCGCGCGTCGCACCTGGGGCGGCCCACTGGTGGCCGTCACCGGTTCGACCGGCAAGACCACCACCAAGGAAGCTATCGCAGCCCTGCTTTCCCTTAAGTTTCGCGTGATGAAGTCGGAGGGCAATCTGAACAACCATTTCGGCCTGCCGCTGCAGTTGCTCCGCCTGGAGCCGGAGCACCAGGTCGCCGTGGTCGAGCTGGCGATGTCGCATCGAGGCGAGATCGCGGCCTTGGGGCGCATCTCTCGCCCCGATCTGGGAGTCGTCACCAACGTCGCGCCCGTGCACCTGGGATTCTTCGCTTCCGTGGCCGAGATCGCGCGCGCCAAGTACGAGCTCATCGAATCCCTGCCCGCGAGCGGTGTGGCTGTGCTCAACGCCGACGATGAATACGTCTCCCGCTTCGGCCGTGACTTCGCTGGCCGCGTCGTGACCTTCGCGCTTAACCATCCCGCCGATGTCCGCGCGGAAGCCGTGGAAGACCTCGGCCTGCGCGGCAGCCGTTTCGAGGTCGTAGCCGGCGGCGCGCGTTGTTCCGCCTCCCTGCCGTTGCTCGGCCGTCACAGCATCTACAACGCTCTGGCCGCGGTGGCTGTGGCGCTGGAGCGCGGCATCCCGCTCGACGATATCGCCCGAGCTCTAGCCTCCCTGCAGGCGGGCGAAAAGCGCGGCCAGGTGCTGGAGCTCGCCGGGGCCACCGTGGTCAACGATTGCTACAATTCCAACCCGCGTGCGCTGGACGCGATGGTGGATACGCTGGCCGGCATTTCCGCCCGCCGGCGCATCGTGGTGGCGGGAGAGATGCTCGAGCTCGGATCTTCGGCGGCGGAACTGCATCGCCGCTGCGGCGCGCATCTGGCCCAGGCCGGCATCGATGTGCTGATCGGCGTGCGCGGGAACGCCGAACATATCGTCGCAGGCGCCCGCGCCGCCGGCGTCGAAGCCAGCTTCCTGACCACTCCCGAAGAGGCGGGTGAGTGGCTGGCTCGCGAGGTCGTCGCAGGCGATGTCGTGCTGCTGAAGGCCTCCCGCGGGGTGCGTCTGGAGAAAGCGCTGGAAGTCTGGCAAGCACGCCGCGAAGCGGCTGCGACAACAGGTTGAAGGTTTCTCGTTTTTCGTTTCTCGAAAAACCAACCACGAGACACGAGAAACGCGAAACGCGAAACGAGAAACGAGAAACGGGGTCTTGATTGCTCTACTGGCTGCTCTACCAGCAACTGTTCGAATACTTCTCGCCCTTCCGCCTTTTCCGTTACCTCACGTTTCGCACCGCGTTCGCCAGTCTGACGGCGCTGGCCATCACGCTCATCATCGGCCCGGCCGTCATCCGCCGCCTGCGCCAGTTTCAGATCGGCCAGTACATCCGCGAAGAGGGTCCCCAGGCCCATCAGAAGAAGGCGGGTACGCCCACCATGGGCGGCGTGCTCATCACCATTGCGGTAGTCGTGCCCACGCTCCTGTGGGCCGATCTCAGCAACAAGTTCATCTGGATCGCCGTCGTCGCCACGCTGGCCTTCGCCGCCATCGGCTTTGCCGATGATTATCTGAAGGTCGTCCATCACCGCAATCTGGGACTGACCGGCCGCACCAAGCTCACCCTGCAGATCCTGGTCAGCGTGATGGTCGCGGTCGCTCTGGTTCTTCTGCGTGCACGCGGCGAGTACTCCACGGTGCTGCTGGTGCCCTTCTTCAAGAACCTGCGCCCGGACATGGCCATTCCCCCGCTGCTTTCCGACCCGCACCTGTGGCCGCTGGCTTACCTCCCCTTCATCGCTTTTGTGGCGCTGGTCATCGTCGGCTCCTCGAACGCCGTCAACCTCACCGACGGCCTCGACGGCCTGGCCATCGGTTGCAGCGTGATTGCCGCCGGCGCCCTGGCGGTCCTGAGCTATGTGAGCGGGCACGCCGTCTTTGCCAGCTACTTGGAGCTGCAGCGCATCCCGCAGATTCACGAGCTCACCATCTTCTGCGGTGCCATGGTCGGCGCCTGTATCGGCTTCCTCTGGTACAACGCCCACCCGGCGGAGATCTTCATGGGCGACGTGGGCTCGCTCGCCCTGGGCGGCGCCATCGGCACCGTGGCGGTACTCATCAAGCAGGAGCTGTTGCTGCCCTTTATTGGCGGCATCTTCGTGATCGAGGCGCTCTCGGTCATCCTGCAGGTGGCCTCCTACAAGACGCGCAAGAAACGCATCTTCAAAATGGCCCCTCTGCACCATCATTTCGAGCTGCTGGGCTGGTCGGAGTCCAAGATCATCGTGCGTTTCTGGATCTCCTCCCTGGTGTTTGCACTCTTTGCTCTGACCACCTTGAAGCTGCGATGACCTCACCGACTCGTGTCAGAATGATGCGTGGCTGGCAAACGGACGGCTGAAATCTGAGAACTGAGAACCGAGAACTGAGAACTGCACGTGGACGTTAACAACCAACGCATCCTCGTCGTCGGCCTGGGCAAGTCGGGCGTGGCCTCAGCCTTGTTCCTGAAGGCCCGCGGGGCGCGCGTCACCGTGAGCGACGCCAAGACTGAGGAGGAACTGCGCCAGGAAATCCCCGCCCTGCTCGATGCCGGCATCGCCGTCGAGGCCGGCGGCCACGGCGAGCGCACCTTCCGCGACCAGGACCTCATCGTGGTCAGTCCCGGCGTGCCCGTGGACGTGCCCCAACTCGAGCAGGCCCGCGCCCTGGGGGTTCCCGTGATCGGTGAGGTCGAGCTGGCTTCGCGCTTCCTCGCCGGACACATCGTCGCCATCACGGGCTCCAACGGCAAGACCACCACCACCGCCCTCACCGGGGAAGTGATCTCCTGGGGCGGCTACGAGACCCTGGTCGGCGGCAACATCGGAACCCCGGCCATTTCCCTGGTCGCGGACTGCACGTCAGACACCTACGTTGTTCTCGAGATTTCCAGCTTCCAGCTCGAGACCATCCACAGCTTTCATCCCGAAATCGCGGTAGTGCTCAACGTCTCGCCCGACCATCTCGACCGCCACCGTAGCTTCGAAAACTACGTGGCGGCCAAGGCCCGTATCTTCGAGAACCAGAAGGAAAGCGACTTCGCGGTGCTTAACTTCGACGACCCCACCTGCCGCGATCTGGCCAGGAAGACGCGCGCGCGGGTGCGCTGGTTCAGCCGCAAGAGCGAAGTCGAAGCCGGCGCCTGGGCCGCCGACGGCAAGATCTGGTGGCGCGATGACGAGAACGACCGGCAGGAGATCATGCCCGTCTCCGGCATTCCCCTCAAGGGGGCGCACAATCTGGAAAACGTGCTGGCGGCGGCCTGCTGCGGCCGCATCGTGAGCGCCGAGCCGCGGCGCGTGGCCAGCGCCGTCTCCGAGTTCAAGGCGGTCGAGCACCGCCTGGAGTACGTGGCCACGCTCAACGGCGTCGAGTTCTACAACGACTCCAAGGCCACCAACGTCGATGCCGCCATCAAGGCGCTGGAGTCTTTCCCCGGCGGCATCCACATCATCCTGGGCGGCAAGGATAAGGGCAGCGACTACTCCGTGCTCGCTCCGCTTTTAAAGGAGCGCGCCCGCCGCGTCTATACCATCGGCGCAGCCGCGGAGAAGATTGAGCGCCAGATCGCAGGGGCGGCCGACGTCCTCCGCGCCGAGACCCTGGAAAACGCTGTTCGCCGCGCCGCCGAAGCCGCCTCACCCGGCGAGATCGTGCTGCTCGCCCCGGCCTGCGCCAGCTTCGACCAGTTCCAGAACTACGAGCACCGTGGCCGGGTCTTCAAGGAAGCCGTGGCCGCGCTGGAGGCCCGCGCCAAAGGCCCAGCCGCCGCTACCATCCCCGGTGAGGGAGGCGCCCAGGCGCATGGCTAAGCGCGTCAGCGTGGATAAGACGCTGTTCACAGCCACGTTGCTGCTGGTTTTCTCCGGCTTGGTCATGGTGTTCAGCGCTTCCGCCGTCATGGCCGCGGAGCGCTTCGGGTCGCCCTACCACTTCCTCTTTCGCCAGATGGCCTGGGCCACTGCGGGCCTGGCCGCCATGGTCGCGCTCATGCACGTGGATTACCGCCGTTTGCGGCACCCGGCGGTGGTGTTCTCGCTGTTGGGCCTCACCACGCTGCTGTTGGTTGCGGTCTTTTTTCTCGATCGCACCGCCAACACGCACCGCTGGATCCGCCTGGGCGCTTTCTCCTTCCAGCCTTCGGAACTGGCCAAGCCCGCGCTCATCCTGTATTTGGCCTGGTTCCTGGAAACACGCCTGCGTGCCCTCGATGACTGGCGCAACACGCTGCTGCCCGCCACTGTCCCCATCCTGCTGTTCGCCGCGCTCATCGTGAAGCAACCGGATCTCGGCACCGCCATCGTCGTGGTCCTGATCGCCGCCGTTCTTCTCTTCCTCGCCGGACTGCGCCTGCGCTATTTCGGCATCGCCGCGGCGGCCTCGCTCGTGCCCCTGTACTTCTTGGTGTTCCGTGTCAAATGGCGCTACGAGCGCATCCTCGCCTTCCTCGACCCATACTCGGACCCGCTGGGCCGCGGCTTCCACGTCATTCAGTCTCTGATTGCCGTGGGCGCCGGCGGAGTCTTCGGCACCGGGCTGATGGAAGGGAAGCAGAAGCTCTTCTACCTGCCGGAGCCGCATACCGACTTCATTTTCGCCGTGGCCGCGGAAGAAACCGGCCTGGTCGGCGCGCTCATCCTGCTGGCGCTGATCACCGTGTTCCTGTACCGCGGCATTCGCTGCGCCAACGCCGCCTCGGAGCCCTTTGCCCGCCTGCTCGCTGCCGGTATCACCGCCATGGTGGCTGTGCAGGCTTTCCTGAACATCAGTGTGGTCCTCGGCCTGATGCCCACCAAAGGTATCCCCCTGCCCCTGGTTTCCTACGGCGGGTCTTCGCTGTTCGTCACCCTGGCCTCCATCGGTGTGCTGCTCAACATCACCCAGCACACGGATTGATGTTGATTCGGCCTTTCCGTGATCCTGGCTGAGGTTCGTGTCAGGGCATGACTTCACAGGTTGCGGAAAACCTCAAAGGAGCCTCGATTTCGGAGGGGCACGCCTTCAGGCGTGCCGTCTGGAGCCATGTGCACGACTTGCGCCCGACCGGCCGCGAGCGTAGGCGAGCCGGCAAGGGGAGGGTGCCGCAACCCGTCAGTCGCGAAGCGACGGCAATTCGATAGCCCGGTACGTAAGTGCCGGGTTAGCATGAGAACGAAATCGAGTCCCGAAGGGACGGCACCCAATCGACACCCCGCGCATCGTTATCGCCGGCGGCGGCACCGGAGGCCACGTCATCCCCGCTCTGGCTATCGCGCGTGTTCTCAAGGAAGAACACGGCGCCGAACTCTTGTTTATCGGCACCGCCCGGGGCATCGAAACCCGCCTGGTCCCCGCCGCTGGTTTTGACCTCGAACTGATCGACGTCGGTCCCCTCAAGAACGTCACCCTCGCCACGCGTCTTTCAACATCCCTGGGGCTCCCGCGCGCCATCCTCCGTTCGCGACGCCTGGTGCGCAGCTTCCGTGCCCAGGCTGTGCTGGGCGTGGGCGGATATGCCTCCGGTCCCGCCATGCTGGCGGCCGTGATGGCCGGCATTCCGTGCGTTGCTTTCGAATCCAACGTCGTGCCCGGTTTTGCCAACCGCCTCGTAGCCCGCTGGGTCACGGCTGCGGCGGTGCAGTTTCCGGAGACGGCGCGGCACTTCCGCAACGCCCACATCACCGGCACGCCCGTGCGCAAGGAATTTTTCAGCCTCGGCTCGCGCGAAGGCACAGGATCGCCTACGCTCCTGGTTTTCGGAGGCAGCCAGGGCGCTGCGCCGCTCAATCGCGTCATGATGGAAGCTGCAGCCTTGCTCAACAGGAACATTCCCGGTCTGCGCGTCCTGCACCAGACCGGCGAGCGCGACTTCGAAGCCGTGCTTGCGGCCTACGAGCGCGCCGGCCCCAACTCCGTCGTTTCCCGCTTTATCGAGCGCATGTGGGAAGCGTTCGCTGAGGCCGACCTGCTGCTGTGCCGCTCCGGCGCCTCCACCGTCGCCGAAGTCGCCGCTGCCGGCCGGCCCGCCATCTTCGTGCCCTTTCCGCGCGCGGCCGATGACCACCAGCATCGCAACGCCGAAGCGTTGTCGAAAGCCGGGGCCGCTGTGTTGTTGCCGCAGTCCGAACTCACCGCTCATCGCCTGGTGGAAACGGTACGCGACTTGCTCGCCGACCGCGCTCGTCTGCGCTCCATGTCCGAAGCCGCCCGCCGCCTCGCCCATCACGACGCCGCCGGAGCCATCGCGCGCCTAGTAATGACTGCCGCAGGCCGTTGAATCCGGGACCGCCTTCCAGCGGTGCCCAACAAGCGATTCCTGGGACGACTCAATCGGATATTCTTGCTTGACAGGTGAATTACGGAATGCTAACATAAGTCCGGTTCTATTCTCGGAAAGCTAAGTACTTTGCGGACGAGACTTTGCCCGTAACTCCTTTAGATTCCGAGACCTGTCGAGATCTCCGCCCCTAACGGCAATAATGTACCTGACTAACCCTGCCCCTTCGTGTAGTGTGGGGTCATGACGAACTCTCCGATGCAACCTCCGATGTTTCTATCGAAGCTGGAGACTCTTCGGCTGCTTGAGCTTGTGTTCCACCAGCAACGGGAGATCGTGCTGCTAAAGGCTGGCATGGGGGCGCTTCTTCGCATTGCTCAAGAGGCTGGAATCGCGGATGCTGTTCAGCGTTTCCAGGGACATAGCGCAGCCGAAGTTTCCTCAGCGAGTCTTGAAAATCCTGTTCAAGCGCTGCACTTGCTTGAGCAAGCAATTCTGCGACTGAAGGCTGAGACTGATCCTGTGAACTAGGTGCCATGATGAAACCTAAGCCCCTCCAAGAAGCCATCCGCTGCTACTGCCCCGCCTGCCTGGGTCACCCGTGCGCATTGTGGCAGTTTCTCCGGTCATGCCATGAAGCGACCCTTCGATGATTCCCGGAAACGAATCGCGTGGGCAAAGCGCGACTTCAAGCAGTTCAAGGGGAGATGTCGCAGATTCCTCAAGAGTAACCCCCACATTGCCGTGACCGAGATGGATGACGAAGGAATCTATGAACTCCACAAGATCAAACTCGCTAAACCCTTGCCGGAAGTCCTGACCCACCGAGTTTCCGGTGTCCTGGAGAGTCTCCGGGCAGCTCTTGACCTCGCGGCTTCTAGTGTTGCTACGCTTGCTGGCGGCGATTCTGGTAACGTTCACTTTCCGTTCTCCGCTACGGAAGCTGACTTCAAAAGCCGCCTGGGTAGTGCCTGCAAAAATTTCCCGAAGGAGATTCATGCGCTTTTTGCGAGCTTCAAGCCTTACAAGGGAGGGGATGATGCCCTTTGGGCATTGAACGAACTTTGTAATGCTTCGAAGCACCGCCTGATTGTGCCTATCGGAATGAGCACTGGGCCGCTTCACGTTGAACGGATGGAGGTGAGTGGACCGTTCCGCATCCCCTACTGCGGATGGGACGGCGACAAAGACGAGTTGATATACGCTGCCGTCAGACCGGGAACGAAAATCCGCTACAAGGTACACGTCTCCTTTGCGGTAGCGTTCGGGGAAATCGAGATCATGAAAGGCAAACCAGTCGAGGCTAAACTGGACGCTCTTATCCGCAAAGTCTCGGGGATCATCGCCGCGACAAAAGCGGAGTGCCTCAAGATTGGACTTCTGTAGACACCCATCGCGTCCCCTGTCACGGCGCTTCCGATTTTGGGCGGGACTGGCTTGGTTAGTCACCTATATTATTGCCCATGAAAGCCCTCAAGAAGAAGGCGCAGCTTTCGTGCATCCATCAGTTCAAAATCAGCCTCGCGCTCCAGAAGGCGGCGGACCATATAATCCGTCTCCGTTTCGTTCTTCTTGAAGCGTTTCTTGGCGTAGACGCTTGCTCCCCAGCAAGCCAAATCTGCGGCCTGCAAGGCACACACATCCCTGCTGTCGGAGTGAACCAAATCGCCTAGCGGCAAATCGGGATTCCGCTTCGCAATCTCCGCGAACCTCTCCACCACTAGCGGAGCGTATTCGTCTTGACGGTCACACACGAAGTGGGCCTTCTCTTTGAGCCTCTTCGCCCCCAGGGCCGCATTGATTACGACAGCCTGCATGGGCACATGGAAGTGCGTCTCGGGAGCACCGCTGCTAAGGAACTTCTTGGCAGTCGGGTCGTACTGTGCGCCAGTCAGATACCGCCTCTCCCCTAGGCTGAACGAGAAAAAGTCCTCGACCAGAACCGCCTTGCCAATCATTTTGGGCTTGGCCTTGTTGATTGCGTTTATCAAATCATTCAGGAAGGCATTTGCCCCGTCGCGCCCCAGGTGTCGGTAATGCTCGTGCAGAGGATTCCCGTCCTCATCTCGACGGAAGAAGTCCTTGGCGTGAAACTCGGCAACTCTGTAACGCTTAAGGATCGAGGCCCAGTCCTTCTCAAATTTCTTCCATCTGGCGGTATTGGCGGCGTACCCAGCCACCACACAGACGAACGCATCCCGGTTAATTCCGCTTTCGTCCAAATACACCTTAAGCACAACGAACAGAGTATCCGGGCCAGCGGCGGGATGCACGAGCTGGGCGAGTACCCGCATGTACTGCCTGGCCACACACCCATCGCGCACCCTGTCACCGCGCTTCCGATTCTGAGCGTGGTTAGTCAACTATATTATTGCCCCCCTAACTGGTTGATTCCATTGGACGGGGTAGGGGGTAGCCCAGTCTTCGGTACTTCGGAGTTGACCCACCTGTGGCCGGCGATGTCTTAGGCTATGTTGATGAGGGTTTAAGCTGAGAGCCAATGGCTAGGAGCCAAAGCTGGAAGCTAGCCGCTAGGAGCTGGTAGCTACGTTCGCTCGCATCCAACGCGTTCATTTTGTCGGCATCGGCGGCATCGGCATGAGTGGCATCGCCGAGGTCCTGCTGACGCTGGGTTACAAGGTTTCCGGCTCCGACCTCAAGCTGTCCGCTGTGACCGAGCGTCTCCGCACGCTGGGCGCCACCGTCCTCGAAGGTCATCGTGCGGAAAACGTGCAGGGTGCCGAAGTCGTCGTCACCAGTTCGGCTATCGCCCCCGACAACCCGGAAGTGCTGGAAGCGCACCGCTATCACATTCCGGTCATCCCGCGCGCGGAGATGCTGGCTGAGTTGATGCGCCTGAAGTACGGCATCGCCATCGCCGGCATGCACGGCAAGACCACCACCACTTCCATGGTCGCGGCGGTTCTGGCCGCAGGTGGTTTGGATCCCACGGTAGTCGTCGGCGGACGCGTGGATGCCATGGGCTCTAACGCCCGTCTGGGCAAATCCCAGTACCTCGTGGCCGAAGCCGATGAGAGTGACCGCTCCTTTCTCAAGCTCTCTCCCATCCTCGCCGTGGTGACCAACCTCGACCGCGAGCACATGGACTGCTATCGCGACATGCGGGACGTGCTGCGCGCCTTCCGTGACTTCATCGAGCGCCTGCCCTTCTACGGCATGGCTATCCTGTGCCGGGACGACCGCCATCTGCGCAAGCTGGTGCCACGGCTCTCCCGTCGCGTGGTCACCTATGGCACCGGCGACGATGCTGATTTCTGCCTCACGCTTGGCGCCGTCGAACCCGGCACCGTGCAGGAACGCCCGGTGAGCCGCTTCACCGTGCGTTACCGCGGGCAGAACCTGGGCGAATTCCGCGTACGCGTTCCCGGCGCCCACAATGTGCTGAATGCCACCGCAGCCGTGGCCGTCGGTGTGGGCCTCGACATCCCGTCCGCGCAGATTCGTGACGCGCTGGAAGGCTTTCGCGGCGTGGATCGCCGGTTCCAGTTGCGTGGCGCCGTCCGCGGCGTCGCCGTGATCGACGATTACGGCCACCATCCCACCGAGGTGCGCGCGACGCTGGCTGCGGCCCGTTCCTGCGGCTACGGCCGCATCCACGTCATCTTCCAGCCCCACCGTTACACCCGAACCCAACTGCTGCTGGACGAATTCGCCACCGCCTTCGCGGCGGCTGATTCTCTGTTCATCCTGGATATCTACGCCGCCAGCGAAAGCCCCATTCCCGGCGTCACCGGCGAAGCTCTGGCGCAGTGTATCCGCGAAAAGGGCGGCAGAGAAGCGATCTATGCGCCTTCCTTCGCGGAAGCCGCGGCAGCGGTTGCGTCGCGAGCCCAGGAGGGCGACATGATCCTCACCTTGGGCGCGGGCAATGTTTCTCACCTCGGCTCCCAAATCCTGGAGCAACTACGGGCACAGGCGCAGCCTGTCTCCCAGAAACCATAGTTCGGCTTCCATGTGTCCGAAAAAAACGCAGTCCACTCTGGAATTGGCTCATACGATTTCGTCCCTGCAGCGTCTATAGAAGGGAGCACGGTTCTGGAACCGGAAGCTCACCCGATGCGTAACCCAGCGCAAAGGGGGTACGAGGGAGAACGGCACGTGAATCCGATCGCAATCCGGCTGGTGATCCTGGTGGCGGCTTTCGCGGTCATCTTCACTGCGGCGCAACCGTTCCTTCCGGTGCCCGCTTCGGAAACCGCGCACGCCGCCGACTTCAGCGCCCCTCCCGCCAGCCAGGTGGATGATCCCCGGGTACTGTACCTGTTCTCCCAGATGGAGATGGCGCTGGGAGACATCGACTCGGCCGTGCGCCTGGCCGACCGCGCTTCTCGGGTCGAACGGAACCTCGAGCGGGAAGCGCCCCAGCCCGCCGAGGGCATCCCGCCGTGCAATAACCAGAGCCGCAACCTGCGCGCCCAGGCCCGCCCGCTGCCACAGCAGGGCTACAGGCTCTAAGCGAGCGGCTGATTCCAGGCCGCCCGCGTTACCCATCCGAAAACATCACCGGCGTGGAAAATTTCTGTGCGGATTTTGAGCAAATGAAGTTATAGTGTCAGTGGCGATTCTTCCGCGCGACAACTCGACCTAGCGCATGGCGCGAGACGAAGGTTTCATTGCCCGAACGGGCAGGTCTCCGGTTCCAGCGCGCGGCCGTTACGCGCGCCCAGCAGACGAATCCGGCGAAGACGAATTCCCTCGCGAACTGGACCTTGACGCCGAGGAAGAATCGCCGTTCCTGCGGGCCGAGAAGCGCATCCCGGTCCGCCGCGCGCCCCTTCCCAGACGCACCGCCGACCGCTTGAAGCAGATGCTCATGGTCCTGACGCTTGTGGGACTGGTGAGCAGCGCGGTGACGCTGGTCTACGGGTACGGAGCGCGTTCCGCGCGCTTCCGAATGGACTCCGCCGATCACATCGAGATCGCGGGCATCGAGAAAGTCGCGCCCGCCCAGGTGCTCGCCGTTTTCCGTTCCGACATCGGACGCCAGGTCTTTTCCGTCCCCCTGGAAGAACGCAAGAAGGAGCTGCAGGAGATTTCCTGGGTGGAATCCGCGACGGTGATGCGCCTGCTTCCCGACCGCATTAAGGTCGAAGTGCGCGAGCGCACGCCCGTCGCGTTCACGCGCACGGGCTCGCGCATCGCCCTGGTCGATGGCGCCGGCGTCATCATGGAAATGCCGCCCGGCCGCGCCGCCGGATATTCTTTCCCCGTCATCCTGGGGATGAACGAGAACGAGCCGCTCTCGACTCGCGCCGCGCGCATGAAGATCTACGACGAACTGGTGCGCGACCTGGATTCCGAGGGCGGCAACTACTCCCGGGATCTGAGCGAAGTGGACCTCAGCGACCCGGAGGACGTGAAGGTGCTGGTGGCGGATCCGGCCGGCGCGGTGCTCATCCACCTGGGCTCAGCGCACTACCTCAAGCGCTACAAGGTCTACATCGCGCACGCCGCCGAGTGGCGGCAGCAGTTCCAGAAGCTGGAGTCGGTGGACCTGCGCTACGACCGGCAGATCATCGTCAACCCGGATTCGCGCTCGACGTCGCCGGTGAAGTCCGCCGCTCCGCCGAAACCTACGGTCCAGACCTCCCGCACGGCGACCAGGAAAGGAAAACGCTAGGCCCATGCCGCAGGCACAAGGGAGTTTCGTCACCGCCATCGACATGGGCAGCTCGAAGACCTGTGTGCTGGTGGCGGAGATCGGGGAGAGCGGTCTGCGCTACCGCGGCCACGGCGTCACCGAGTCACGCGGGACGCGCAAAGGCGCCATCGTGGATCTGGAGAAAGCCGTGGCCGGAATCCAGCGCGCCTGCGAACTGGCCGAGGAAGCGGCCGGAGCCCCGGTCGAACGCGCTCTGGTGGGCGTTTCCGGGGCGCACATCCGCGGCATCAACAGCCGCGGTGGCGTCAGTGTGGCGGCGAGGCCGCGCGAGATCACCCGCGAGGATGTGCGCCTGGCGGTGGAGAAAGCGCGCGGGGTGGTGCTGCCTGCCGACCGCGAAGTCCTGCACCTGCTGCCACAGGAGTTCCTGCTCGACGAACAGAGCAGCATCCGTGACCCGCTGGGCATGCTGGGCAGCCGCCTGGAAGCGAAAGTTCACATGGTGACGGCAGCCGCAGCCGCCACCCAGACGGTGGTGAGCGCCGTGAACCGGGCCGGCGTACAGGTGGACGACACTGTGTTCGAGCCCTTGGCTTCGGCTGATGCCATCCTGCGTCCCGACGAGCGCGAACTGGGCGTGTGCCTGGCCGATATCGGAGCGGGCTCGACGGACATCATCGTCTATCACGAAGGCGCGGTTGTGCATACCGCGGTGGTGCCCATCGGCGGCGATCATTTCACCAATGATGTAGCCGTCGGTCTGCGGACTCCGCTGGCCGACGCCGAGAAGATCAAGTGCGCCTCCGGCAGCGCGCTGGTCAGCCGCGTACCCGAAGGCAACGAGATCGAGGTGCCTTCGGTGGGCGACCGCCCATCACGTCTCATGCCGCAGCGCTCGCTGGCGGAGATCCTGGAGCCACGGGCGCAGGAACTCTTCGAGATGCTGCGGGACAATCTGGCGCACGCCGGCGTGCTCGAACTCTGTGGCGCCGGGCTGGTGCTGACCGGCGGCGGCTCCCGCCTGCGCGGCATGGCGCAGGTAGCCGAGGAGATCCTCAAGCGCCCGGTGCGCGCGGCGGCTCCCGCAGTTTTGGACAAGATGCCCGCGGCGCTGGCGGAGCCCGAGTTCTCCACGGCCTTGGGAATGATCTTTTATGGGCACCGTGCTCTGGCGGCTCGTGGCCCGCAGCCGGAAAGCCTGCTGGCGCGGTTGAAAGCGATGTTCGGAAAAAACGGCAACGGCAACGGAACCAATGGACACGCAAGGTGAGCGAACGGCCTGCGCTGCCTGGGTGAGCTCCGGGGGCGCGCGAGACCAGCACACAGCCTGAAGCGAGGAGGATATGAGCGAAGGAACAGGGAACGGCGACATCCGCATCAAGTTCCACGAGGAAGCGCGCAACAAGGCCAGGCTCAAGGTGATCGGCGTGGGCGGCGGCGGCGGGAACGCGGTGAACCGCATGATTACCGCGCGCATGGAAGGCGTGGAGTTCATCGTGGCCAACACCGACCAGCAGGCCCTCGAGCTCTCCAAGGCTCCGGTGAAGATCCAGCTCGGCGTCAAGCTCACCAACGGCCTGGGCGCGGGCGCCAACCCCGAAGTGGGCCGCAAAGCGGCGCTCGAGGACACGGACAAGATCATCGAAGCGCTGGAAGGCGCGGACATGGTGTTCGTCACCACCGGCCTGGGCGGGGGCACCGGCACCGGCGCCGCGCCCATCATTGCGTCGCTGGCGACAGAGATGGGCGCGCTGACCGTGGCGGTGGTGACCAAGCCATTCGCCTTCGAGGGCAAGCGCCGGCGCCAGCAGGCGGAACGGGGCCTGGCGGAGTTAGTGGAGTGCGTGGACACCGTCCTGGTGATCCCCAACGAAAAACTGCTGGGCGTGGCCCAGGACGCAGGGTTCTTCGAGTCCTTCCGCATCGCCGACGACATCCTGCGGCAGGGCGTACAGGGCATCTCCGACATCATCACCATCCCGGGCATCATCAACCGCGACTTCGCCGACGTGAAGACCATCATGGCCGGTATGGGGCACGCGGTGATGGGCACGGCCACGGCCAAGGGAGAACGGCGCGCGCTGGAAGCGGCGCAGAAGGCCATCGCCTCGCCGCTGCTGGAGGAGGGAGCCATCGACGGCGCACGCGGCATCCTGATCAACATCACCGGCTCGAGCACGCTGCGGCTGGCGGAAGTGAACGAAGCTTCCACCATCATCCAGACGGCGGCGCACGAAGACGCCAACATCATCTTCGGCGCGGTCCAGGATGAGCAGATGAAGGACGAGGTCAAGATCACGGTGATCGCCACCGGGTTCAAGACCTCGATGCCCCAGCGCCGGGAGAGCGTGGTGTCGCAGGCGGCAGCGGCGCTGGCGGCCACACGCATGGCCGCAGCTTATGTGCCAGCAGCGGCAGGCCAGCGCGTGCCGGCGGCAGTCGCAGCGGGCGGGACACGCCGTGAGGGTGCGGCGCTCGACACGGTGCGGGAATCGGTGGCGGCGGTGGTGGAGCAGGACGACCTGGACGTGCCGACGTTCATCCGCAGGAGGGGAGAGGCGCGCTAGGGAGCGGTTGATTCGAAAGCTACGGTTAGCGGCCCAGCACTCGCGCCACGCCCTGGACCGTCTGAGCGGTGCGGGCGGCCTGCAGGCCCTTGCGGGCGGAGTCGTTCGCAGGATCGATCTCCAGGGCTTCCGAGAAGGCGGCCTCGGCGCCGGCGTAGTCGCCACGCTGCATACGCAGGTAACCTTCGTTGGTCAATTCCTGGGAACTGACCGTCCGCTGCCCGCTGTTCTTCCACTTGGGGCCTCTGCCCTTGCCCTTACCGCGCGCCGCTGCCGAACGAGAGTTCGGCCACGCAGTGGGCTCACTCGCGGGACGCGTCGTCGTAACCATGGAACGATCACTAACGGGCTTGCTGGTTGTGCTCGACACCGGTGCCGTCTCCGTGGCCTCGGCGTAGACGCTGCCGGTCGAACCATCGCCACCGAATACAGCAATGCCCGCCGCAATGGGAAGTGCCGCGAGCACTGCCGCCACGGCCATCCGCGAGCGCCATCCAAAACGGCTGGGCTGCGGAAGGGAAGCGGGCGCTGCCGGCTCGGCGGGAGTATCGGTGCGCGTGACGCTGCCCATCAGCAGCGTGCGGGTGAGCGCCGAGGATTTGGTCCTGGTGCCCGCGGACTGCAATACAGCTTCCACCTGCTGCAACGCAAGCTCAGGAGCGACTGCCCGCTCGGTGGGCGCGGAGAGCGCCGGCTCCGCGGGTGGAGCATCGGCCATGGCGGCCGCGGCCAGAGCCGCAGTGCTGAAAACCTGGGCGCAAGGTTCGGCGGAGATCAGCACGGCCGGATCCGCCAGCGCCTGCGCCATTTCCTCGCCGGTCTGGAAGCGCCGCGCGGGGTCCTTTTCCAGCGCCTTCAGCACAAGTTCCGACATGGCGGCGGAAATGATCAAGCCGGGACTGGCCTGATGCGGCGGCGTGGGCTGTGTGTGGATGTGGTGTTGCAGCAGGTCGAACGGATTTTCGGCCGAAAACGGCACGCGGCCGGTGAGCATTTCATAGAGCACGACGCCCAGCGCATAGAGGTCGGCGCGCCCATCCACCTGGATGCTGCGGCTGGCGCGGGCTTGCTCCGGCGAAAGGTATTGCGGCGTGCCGAGGATGATACCGGTCTGCGTATGCGTGGCATCCTGGCGAGACCCGTTGCTGAGCTTGGCGATGCCGAAGTCGAGGACCTTGACCAGGTCGCTGCCGTCGGGCTGCGCGATGAGCAGAATGTTTTCCGGCTTGACGTCCCGGTGGATGATGCCCAGCCGATGGGCCGCGTCCAGAGCCAGCGCGGCCTGGCGCGCGATGGCGGCAACGCGCTCCGGCGCCAGCCATCCCTTCTGCTGCAGGAGCTGGCGCAGCGACTGTCCCTCGACCAACTCCATGACGATGAACGGACGCCCGTCTTCCGTGGTATCGAAATCATCCAGGCGGACGGCGTTGGGATGGCGCAGCTTGCGCGTGATGACCGCCTCGGTGCGGAAGCGATCCACGAACTGCGGCTCCGCCAACAGGCTGCTGCTCACTACTTTGAGCGCCACTTCCTCCTGCAGGTGCACGTGCCGCACGCGGTAGACGGTCGCCATGCCGCCGGCCCCGATCTTTTGCAGCACTTCGTACTTGCCGCGCAGCACCATGCCGGGAACGAGTTCGGCTGCATCCCGCAGGGCGTTCCTGTCCCTGGGACAGATGGTGAACTCGGTCGGATATGTGGTCCGGCAGCTATCGCAGTACTTCATGGCTGGTGCCACTGTAAGGGTCAGATGCGAGCGTATCCCGAAACAAGTTCAGGCATCAGGTGTCAGGAGTGAAGGCGCGAGCCTGCACCAAAGTCACGGGTGCCGAGATTTTGCCCCAGGCACGTGCGTGCCAGGCACAGGTCATCACTCTGGTTACCCCAAGGCGCGCAGCGGCCAAGTCTAATTCGTTGATTGCACGAGGGTTGGATGGCTTTCCGCGCGGAAGTACACCACCGTTTGGGTATTGAATCGGGAACACGAATCCCGTACCATCACGGCATTGCTCTCCCGTATGGGCCGGCAAGGGCCGTGCGCCATGCGGTCAATTTTTTCGGGCTCCGGACGAACGTGATCAGAACGCGCTCTCCTCGCAGCATCGTCGTGACCATAGCGTTGGTGCTGTGGCTGCTTTCCGACCTTGCCGGAGCGGCTACTACCGGCCAGGCAGCCGACGCAACGGGCAAAACAAAATCCGGTTCCACGCAAGCCAGGAGCGGCTCCAAGAAAGCCACCACCCGGAAGACTGCGACCAGGAAGAAGCGCCGCTATCGCCGTTACGAGCGCTTCTACACCAGCTCCTACGCGGACGACGTGACCGCGGGCGACGTCACCGAAGGGGAAGACCCGGTGGTGCGCGAAGCGGCGCTGGACGCCCTGGGCCGCATGAACGGGACGGTGGTGGTGATCGACTCGTTCACCGGCCGCATCCTGACGATGGTCAATCAGAAGCTGGCGCTCTCCCAGGGCGCGCAACCGTGCTCGACGTTCAAAGTGGCGGTGGCGCTGGCGGCGCTGAATGACGGCGTGGTGACGCGCGACGAGGAAATCGTGCTGGGATTCACCCGGCGGCGCCGCTACGTCCCGCGCCGCCCCATCACCATGAACCTGACCAAGGCCACCGCGGAATCCAACAATCCCTACTTCCAGGTGCTGGGCCGCAGGCTGGGGTTCGAACGCGTGAGCCGCTACGCGCACGAGTTCGGCCTGGGCGAACTGGCGGGATGGGGGATTGAAGGCGAGCATCCCGGCGTCTTCCCCGAGACCGAGCCGAAAGCTGGCGTGGGGCTGATGTGCTCGCACGGCGAAGGCATCCAGATGACGCCGCTGCAACTGGGTGCGTTCATGGCGGCCGTCGCCAACGGCGGCACGCTCTACTACCTGCAGCACCCGTCGACGGCGCAGGAGCTGGCGTCGTTCCAGCCGCGCATCAAGCGCGAGCTGAACATCGGGTCGCTGATCCCGGAGGTTTCCGAGGGCATGGTGGGCGCGGTGGAGTACGGCAGCGCGCGCAGCCTGCGCTACAGCTTCTGGGAAGAGACCGTCGCGGGCAAAACGGGCACCTGCTCGCACAACGGCACGCGCTTCGGCTGGTTCGCGTCGTGGACGCCGACCGAGCGCGGTCCCCTGGTGACGGTGGTGTTCCTGCAGGGCGGGCGGCCGACGTTCGGTCCGCGCGCCGCGGAGATCACCGGTCGCTTCTATCGCAACCTGTACGACCGCAATTATTTCGCCGCCCGCGCTACCGCGCAGTCGCAGACCGCCTCCGAGCAGCAGCAGCCCGGCGGCAGCGGCACGTCGCACTAGCTCCCTTTCACGCTACGCTTGTCACCCAGAACCATGAACGGGGTTTTCTCTCATTGACCGGCCGGTCCGGCTATAATGCGGCCGTCTGTCGGCCCCAATCCGCCACCGAGGACTCCCGCGATGCATCTTCCACGGATTCTGTTTTGCCTGCTCTTGGTTAGTCCAACTGTCAGCCTGGGCGAAAACCCACGCGTCTTCGTCACCGACAGCAAGAGCTGGGAAATTTCCGGCGGGTTTGCCGGCACCAGCGAAGGCTTCGCCGGCGGTACGAGCGGCGGCGCCCGCCCACAGACTGCCGAAATCATCAAGACCTTCGGGGAGAAGTGCTCCGGCGTCACCATCAACAATCGTGCCGAGCGCGCCGACTATGTGGTCCTGCTGGACCACGAAGGGGGCAAGGGCTGGATCCGCAAGGACAACAAGGTCGCGGTATTCAACCGCGAAGGGGATTCGATCGTCAGCAAGTCCACGCGTTCACTTGGCGGTTCGGTTGAAACCGCGTGCGGGGCGATCCTGAAGGACTGGGCTGGCGGCGGCGCTGAACGCGCCGCCACCGCGCAAAAGCAGCCCGCCGCCACAGCCTCTGCTCCAGCACCGACACCCGCCGCTCCGGCCGCCTCGATCGCCAAGGTGGACGTGTCCTCAGAGCCAAGTGGAGCCGACATCGAGGTGGACGGTGCCTTCGTCGGAAGCACACCGTCTACTTTGGAACTTGCACCCGGTGAGCACGTGATTTCGGTCAAGAAATCCGGATACAAGGCCTGGGAGCGTAAGCTCAAGATCACCGGTGGAAGCATTCGGCTGCACGCGGAACTGGAAAAGAACCAATAACGCCTACTCACGAGTCGGTCGGCTTACGTTGCTACGCCTTGCGCTCGTCGAGCTCGACCTTGCCGTCGCGGATGTGGATGACGCGATGGGCGTGCTCGGCGATATCGTGCTCGTGGGTGACCAGGATGATGGTGTTGCCCTGCTGGTGCAGGCGGTCGAACAGGGCCATGATCTCGGCGCCGGTCTGCGAGTCCAGGTTGCCGGTGGGCTCGTCGGCCAGAATGATGGAGGGATTGTTCACCAGGGCGCGGGCGATGGCGACGCGCTGGCGCTGTCCGCCGGAGAGCTCGTTGGGCTTGTGGTGCATGCGGTCGGCCAGGTCCACCGCCGCCAGCGCGGCTTTGGCTTTCTGGATGCGCTCGGCAGCCGGCGTGCCGTTGTAGATGAGCGGCAGCTCGACGTTGTGCAGCGCGGTGGCGCGGGCCAGCAGGTTGAAGGTCTGGAAGACGAAGCCGATCTCCTTGTTGCGGATGCGGGCCAGCTCGTCATCATCCAGCTCGCTGACCAGTTGTCCGTTGAGCCAGTACTGGCCCCGGGTAGGCGTATCCAGGCAGCCGATCAGGTTCATGAGCGTGGACTTGCCCGAGCCCGAAGGTCCCATGATGGCCACGTACTCGCCGCGGTCGATGCGCATATCGACGCCGCGCAGGGCGTGCACTTCCTCGGCGCCCATGTCGTAGGTCTTCCACAGACCGTGGGTGTAGATGATGCAGTTGGACGGCGGCGCCGTGACCCCGGCTTCGACTACGCTCTCGACCTGCGTTGCCATCTGCTTCTCCTCGCTCATGACGCTTTCCGCAGCCGGGCGGCCGTCGGACCCTCGACCTCGCTCTCCGGGTTAGACGGCGGAAGCGCGGCTTTGTCTCACGATTCTTCTTCCTCTTTCTTGCGCTCCGAGGGCTTTTCCACCTTGACGCCGGCGCCGTTGCGCAGCGAGCGCAGCACCCGGTAGCTGCCGGTCACGATCTCGTCGCCCTCCTGCAGACCGCTGGTGACTTCGATCTCGGTCACGCCCGTGATGCCGGTTTCTACCGGCACAAATACGGCTTTGCGGTCGCGGATGACGAAGACGCCTTGCAGCTCTTCCTTCTTCTTGTCCGCCGGAACCGGGGCGGCCGCCTGGGCGGCGCCCTTCTCGCCCTTCTTCTCCTCCAGATCCGACTTCTGGCGGATAGTGAGGGCCTGGATCGGAATGGTCAGAACGCCCTGGCGAGTGGCCGTCGTAATCTTGGCGGTGGACGACAAGCCCGGCCGCAAGTTCGCGGGCGGATCGTCGAGCGTGACCACGACCTTGAAGTCCTTGGCCTCCTGGCTGCTGGTGGTGGTCTGCGAGGTCGCGAGGCCGGTGGAGCGCACGACCGCGATGTTGCCGATCTCCGTCACCTTGCCCTTGAAGGTCTTTCCGGGAATGGCGTCGATGGTGACGTCGGCCGGCTGGCCCAGCTTCACGTTCACGATGTCGGTTTCATCCACTTTGACCTCAGCCGTAATGACTGAGAGATCCGAGATCGTCATGAGCGTGCTTCCGGGGGAGTTCTGGATGCCGACCACGACGGTTTCGCCTTCGCGCACGGGCAAGTTGGTGACCACGCCGTCGAAGGGCGCGGTGTAGATGGTCTTGCTGAGGACGTCCGAGGCGCGGGTGAGCGTGGCTGCCGCCTGGCCGACGCGGCCTCTGGCGGACTCGCGCTGGGCGCGCGCCTGCGCCACCCGGGCCTGGGCCTGAGCCAGGCCGGCATCGGCGGCCTCATAGGCCGCTTTGCGGCTGTCGTATTCGGCCTTGGAGATGAGAGCCGCCTGGTACAGGCCCTGGGCGCGCTCGTAGTCCAGCTTGGTGCGCTCCAGTTCCGCCCTGGCGCGACTGAGATCGGCCTGCGCGGTGCGCAGGGCGGCTTCGGCGGCGACTTCATCGGTGCGCGCGGCCTCCAGCGACGAGCGCATGGCGGCCACATCGGCCGAGGACTGCACGTTCTCCAGCTGCGCCAGGAGCTGCCCCTGCCGCACGCGGTCGCCTTCGCGCACGTACAGCTTCACAATCTTGCCGAATGCGTTGGCGCTGATGTTGACGTAGCGCTGCGGCTTGATCTCGCCCGAGGCGGTGACCACCGAAGCCAGGTCGCGGCGTTCCACCTTGCCGGCCTGCACTTCCACCACGTTCCTGCGGCTCTGGCGGACCGTGAAGCCGACGATGGCCAGCACCGCCACTGCGGCGCCCGCAATGATCGCGATTTTCTTTCTTCGGCTCATTCAGGATTTCTCAATAATTGCGGAGGCCCGGACTGCAAGACTTCCCGACAAAGCGGGAACCCGCCTGGATACAGTTACGAGAAGGCCGCCGCAAAAGTTTCCTCCCGCTCCAGGGCAGGACCGGCGGCGGCCAATGCTCCCTCAGGGCTCTCCGGAATTATAACGGCCAAGGGGCTTCGGGCGCACCTGGGACGGACGGTCCCAGGCAACTTCGCGACGGCGAGACGCTTCTCAGCCGGAAGGCATCCAAATCACTGGTTTTGGTGCAGTTAGGCGGGCGGGCCGAGGGGATGGTAAGTCTTGATTTTGGCCCCCGATGCACCTAGAATCCTAGGAGCCTAGAGGAGTCGTCTCTCGCATGGCTGTGGACCGATTTAGGACCTTCTTCGTTGTTCTTCTATTGACCCTGTGGAGTTTTGCCGGAGCGCCCGTGTGGGGGCAGAATGACGCCAAGCCCGCGGGGCCAAGCACTTCCGGCCAGGATGCGGCCCGGGAAGAGGCCGACCCGCTGAAGCGTCCTCTCACCGAAAAACAGCGCAAAGAGCAGGAAAAGAGCCTGAAGCGGGAGCTGGGCAAGACCTACAAGCGCTGGCTCGACGAAGACGTGCGCTGGATCATCATGGACGAAGAGCTGCAAGCCTTCAAGCAGTTCTCCAACGATGAGGAACGCGACCAGTTCATCGAGCAGTTCTGGCTGCGCCGCGATCCCACCCCGGACACGGTCGAGAACGAATACAAGGAAGAGCATTACCGGCGCATGGCCTACGCCAATGAACGCTTCGCGGCCGGCAAGCCGGGGTGGAAGACAGACCGCGGTCGCATCTACATCATTTTCGGACCGCCCGACCAGATCGATGCGCACCCCAGCGGCGGAATGTATCAGCGGCCGATGGAGGAAGGAGGCGGGTCGACTTCGACCTTCCCGTTCGAAGTCTGGCGCTACCGCTATCTGGACCTGCCGGGCGCGGGGCAGCAGGAAGTCGAGATCGAGTTCGTCGATACCTGCATGTGCGGCGACTACCACATGACCATCGACCGCTCGGAAAAGGACGCGCTCCTGTATGTGCCCAACGCGGGCCCGACCTGGTTTGAGGAGATGGGTCTGGCCAACAAGGCCGACCGCTTCACCGGCGGCGGCCTGGAAAGGCTGGGCGTGGGGCCCTTCAACCGCAACCTTCCCACCAGCCAGTTCGACCGCCTGGAGCTGTACGGCAAGCTGCAGAAGCCTCCGCAGATCAAGTTCAAGGAGCTGGAAGAGGTCGTCACCAGCAAGGTTCGCTACAACCTGATGCCGTTCGACGTGCGCGTGGACTTTGTGCGCGTCACCACCGACACCGTGCTGGTGCCGGTGACCATCCAGTTGAAGAACCGCGACCTGACGTTCGTAAACAAGGAAGGCGTGCAGCGCGGCGTCGCCAACATCTTCGGGCGGCTGACCACGCTGACCGGGCGCATCGCGCAGACGTTCGAGGACACGGTGCAGGTGGACGTGCCGGAGGCGCTGCTCTCCAAGACCATTCAGAACGCGTCGGTGTACTGGAAGGCGATGCCGCTGCGGCCGGGCCGCTATCGCCTCGACATCGTGGTGAAGGACGTGAATGGCGACCGGGTAGGAACCTGGAGCCGCGGCCTGCTGGTACCGTCCTACGATGAAGACAAGCTGGCGGCTTCCACGCTGATCGTGGCCGACCAGATGGAAAAAGTGCCCACGCGCCAGGTCGGCTCCGGCAACTTCGTGATCGGCACCACCAAAGTGCGGCCGCGCGTGGAGCCGGCGGACGGCAAGCCCGCTTCCTTTAAGCGCAGCGCCAACGACCGCGTGAACTTCTGGATGCAGGTCTATAACCTCTCGGTCGATGAGAAGACGCAGAAACCTTCGGCCACCATCGAGTACGATCTGGTCAACGTGGCCAGCAAGCAGTCGCTGATGAAGCAGGTAGAGAGCACCGATCAACTGGGCAACGTCGGCGAGCAGGTCACGCTGGAAAAGAGCCTGCCGATTCAGAACCTGCCCCCGGGCGTCTACCAGCTCACCATCAAGGTGAACGACAATCTTTCCAAGCAAACGATCGCGCCCACGGCGAAGTTTGCGATCGAGTAGCGGAGAAGGATTCGCGAACGGATGTCGAGGAACCACAGACTGGGCTGGATGCTGGTGATGCTGGCAGCCGCGCTGCCGGCTTCCGCCGGCGCGCCCCGGCCAGCCACCGTCAGCGGCTCGGTCACCAACACCGCCGGGGTGCCGCAGATGGGCGCGGTGGTCGAGATCTTCGCTTCCGCCACCGAGGTGCCGCGCAAGGTGTTCACCGATGAGCGCGGCCACTTCCTCGCCTCCGGCTTGGCGCCGGGCCGTTATTACGTCAAGGTCAGCGCGCCATCCTTCCTGCCTACGTTGCGCGAGAACCTGGTGCTGCGCTCCGGCACCCACGCCATTCTCAACCTCACGCTGAACACGCTGTTCGAGGCTCTCCTGTTGCTGAGTCCGGAGGCGCGGCCGCGCGAGGATGAGGACGACTGGAAGTGGACCTTGCGCTCGACCGTGAACCGCCCCGTGCTGCGGCTGAGTGAGGGCGAATCGCTGATGGTGGTGAGCCGTTCGGGGAACGAGAAGGATCGCGTGCTCAAGGCCCGGCTGGCGCTGGTGGCCGGCGGCGATCCCGGCCCCGGTTCGAGCGACATGAACGCGTCCTTCCTGGTGGAGCGCTCGCTGTTCTCCGCCGGCACGCTTTCTGTGGGCGGGAACCTGGGGCAGGGACCGGGCACGCCGGGCGTCCTGCGCGCCAGCTACTCCCACCGGTTGCCCGACGGCTCGCGGCCCGAGGTGGCGTTGACCATGCGACGTTTCGCCACCGCGGAAACCGTCGAGCACGGCGCGGCCCTGGAAGCCCTCGCCCTCTCGCTGAGCGACACCGTCACCGTGGGCAGCTTCCTCCAGGTCCATGCCGGCGGCGAACTGCAGAGCGTGCAGTTCGGCAGCCGCGTCAGCGCGGTGAAGCCGTTCGGCAGCGCCGAACTCCATCTTACGCCGTACACCGTGCTGTCCTACCGCTACGCCACTTCGCAGCCCAATACGCGGATGGCCAAGGGATTTGACACCGCGCCGGCTGACCTGAGCGAATCCGGCCCGCGCTTCACGCTGCACGGCGGCGCGCCCCTGCTGGAGCAGGCCCGGCATCAAGAGATCGCGCTTTCGCGGCGCATCGGCGGCAACAACCTGCAGGTGGCCGCCTTCGCCGACCGGCTGGTGAACACGGCGCTTCTGGGTGTCGGCGACGCGGACGTGGACGGCGACGATGTGCTGACCGACGTCTACTCCAATACCTTCGCCTACAATGGCGGCAATCTCTCCGCCGACGGCGTGCGAGTGGTCTTTGAGCGCCAGGTGATGCCGGAAGTGACGGCCACGTTCGGGTATGCCTTCGGGGGTGTCCTGGACCTTCTGGAGCCGGGCGTCTCCCTGGATGAGGCACGCGCCTCCCTGCGCACTGTTCGGCGTCACGCCGCCAGCGCCAAGCTCTCCGGACGCCTGCCCGGCGCCAAGACGCGCTGGATCGCTTCCTACAAGTGGACCAGCGGGCGGGCCCTGACGCCCGTGGATATGTTCGACGCTTCGCCGGGACAGACGGATCCGTACCTCAGCCTTTTCATCCGCCAGCCCATTCCGGTACGGGGCCCGGGACAGATCGAAGCGCTGGTCGACGTCCGCAACCTGCTGGCCCAGGGGTATGTGCCCGTCGTCGGCTCGGATGGCCAGACGCTGTACCTGGTGCAGGCGGCACGTTCCGTGCGCGGCGGCCTCGCCTTCACTTTCTAGTTGTCCTCTGCAAGCCTCCTTCCTGAGCCGTGACGTGCGTTCCATCAAGGGGACGAATCCGCCGCCGTATAATGTCTTGGAGCGTGGCCAGGAGGTTGAGACATGGCTGACGCCAGGGCAATTCAGAGGGCGATTCTCCGCTTGGAGCGGGAGCAGGCTCGAGCGTTCAACCGGCGCGATGTCTCCGGCGCCATGCGAGTCTTCAGCCCCAGGTTCGTCGGGTTCTCTTCCACAACGCACGCCCGCATCCGCGGCCTGGGTGCTCAACGGAAGACCTTCCAGTTCTACCTCAGGCAATCGCCTAAGATGACCTACCGCATCGAGCAGCCGCTCGTGCAAGTCACGGGCGATACGGCGGTGGCGACTTTTTACTGGAGCGTGGGCTTGGGGCGCGGCCACGTCATACACGGCCGCGGCACCCATGTGTTCGTGCGCCAAGGGAAGAACTGGCGCGTAGTGCACGAGCATTTCTCGCGCGCCCACTGAGGCTGACGCGCGGCGGGCAGAGCAAGCAAAGAAGCGGCCTCGTGCGAGACGGATGCTATAATCCAGTCCTGCCTTCTGCTGCTTCTTTCCCACCGTGGGCGCGTAGCTCAACTGGCAGAGCAACTGACTCTTAATCAGTAGGTTGGAGGTTCGATTCCTCCCGCGCTCACCAGCCTGCCCAGGCCCGTGTTCGAAGGCGTGCCGTCGGATGCGGCGGGCGTGGACAGTCTTTAGCGACCGTGGTGGTTAGTCCGCTCGATAGTCCACAGGCCGGGCACTGCAGGGCTTCGGTGCGCCGTGCGACCTGCAAAACGGCGTCCAGCGTGGCCACCGGCCCGATGCTGGCAAAGACAAGCCGACTCGCAAACTCACTCCATCACGTTAAAGCAGAGGGCGGTGCTCCAGCGTAGGTCAGCTTGCGGCCCGGTACTCCAGGGTTTCGGCGGCCGCAGGGATCAATTCCTGCTCCTCGCGGCGCATGTGGGCGCGCAGGGCCTGGGTGAAGCCGAGGCCAAGCTCGCGAATCACGCCGGCGCTTTCCGGAGTGGCATGGCTCAGCTCGCGGTGGATGGCCTCCAGCTTGCCGAACAGGGCCTCGTGCTCCTTGTAAAGCTCGCCCAGCAGGCGGCGGAGTTGCGGCGCCTCGCGCTCCAACTGCGCATACAGTTGCACTTCCTTGATGGCGGAACGACGGATGAGGTCTTGCTCCAGGACCTCGCGGACGAATTGCATGATCCTGGCGTATCGTTCGTCCAGGACCTGATCACGATGGGCAAGTTGGCAGATCAGCATCTCCCACACCAGCAAGCGAGTGTCCAAAAGCCGGTTGTGTTCCATAAGGATGTTCCAACGCTCATCCTGCCTTTCCATAAGGCCTCCTGATCTTCGAGATCAGTTGTGTCCTCCTTACCAGCGAGGACGGTATGAAAATGTCGTTCCTATGAATACTGCCGGTCTTTCCTGATTATGCACTCTTAGTTGCCGTCCCGAGGGCGCGGGTTGCCGGAGCCGGAGAGAATCGTCGTAGACTGAGCCCCGTGGAAATCCGCGACCTGGCTGCAGTAGGCGGAGCTCTTTCGGTCCTCAGTTGGACGTACGTACTGCTGGGGCGCGGCGGGTTCTGGCAAGTGCGAACGCTCTTCGCGCCGGGTGGAGAGGCAGGCGGCAGCCAGGCTGGCGTGGCCGTGGTGGTTCCGGCGAGAGACGAGGCGGCGGTCATCGTGCGAAGCGTCGAGTCGCTGCTGCAGCAGGCATATGGCGGACCGCTTCACATCTTCGTGGTGGATGACGGCAGCAGCGACGACACGGCCCGCGTGGCGCGCCAGGCGGCCGGCCGGACCGGCAAAGCCGAGGCGCTGACCCTGCTCGAAGGACGGCCGCTGCCGCCGGGATGGTCCGGCAAGGTGTGGGCGCTGGAGCAGGGAGTGCAGCGGGCGCGCGAACTCCGCCCGCAATATTTGCTGTTCACGGACGCGGATGTGGTGCACGCGCCGGACAGCGTGGCGACGCTGGTGGGGAAGGCGGAACGCGAGGCTTACGACCTGGCGTCGGTGATGGTCAGGCTGCGTTGCGAAACACCGGCGGAGAAGCTGCTGATCCCGGCCTTCGTGTTTTTCTTTTTCAAGCTTTATCCGCCGGCGTGGATTGCGGACCCGCGGCGCGACACCGCGGGCGCGGCAGGCGGGTGCCTTCTGATCCGCCCTGAAGCGCTGCAGCGCGCCGGAGGCCTCGCGGCTGTACGCGGGGAGATCATCGACGATTGTGCGCTGGCGCGCGTGGTGAAGAAGACCGGCGGCAGGGTCTGGCTGGGACTCGCGGCGCGAACGCTCAGCATACGGGAGTATGGGTCAGCGGCGTCTATCGGACGGATGATCTCACGCACGGCGTTCAACCAGTTGCGTCACTCGACGCTCCTGTTAGTGGGAGCGCTGGCAGGAATGGTGGTGGCCTATTTGCTTCCGCCCGCTTTGGTCGTGAGTGGACGGCCCCTTCCTGCCGCGCTCGGGATTCTGGCCTGGGCGATGATGACAACGGCGTACCTGCCCATGGCTCGTTTCTACGGCCTGGGCTGGTGGTGGGCGGTGGCGCTCCCGCTGGTTGCGCTGTTCTATATGGGGGCCACAGTTTATTCAGCGCTGCGATACTGGGCAGGACGGGGAGGGGAATGGAAGGGCAGGGTGCAGGACATGCGGCAGGGCGCGACTGACTAGAAGAGCGGCGCCTGGAGCGAACTGCCGCAGGGGATATTAAGAAGCAAATGCATTGCCCCTCGACTTCGCCCGCCAGGCGGGCTCCGCCCGGGTGAAGGGAAGAGTGGGAGCAGGCCCTGCCATCGCACCACGTGCAGTGCAGTGGTATGATACGCGCCTTCCCGTGACCCTCACGAAGCCCGAAAACCTGGCCGGCGACTTCTGGGGCGGCCTTTCCGCCATGCTGGTGGCCCTGCCTTCGGCCATAGCCTTCGGCGTAACCATCTTCTCTCCGCTGGGCACGGCCTATGCCGCGCAGGGGGCGATCGCGGGCATTCTGGGCACGACCGCGCTGGGCCTGGTGGCTCCGGCCCTGGGAGGGACGAATCGCCTGATCACGGCGCCCTGCGCGCCGGCCGCGGCCGTGCTTTCGGCGTTGGCCATCGAACTCTCGCAGAAGGGTATTACGCCGGAGTCGGCGGTGCTGATGCTGGTGATCGTGTCCTTGCTCTGCGGCCTGATGCAGGCGGGATTCGGCCTGGTAGGACTGGGCCGGCTGATCAAGTACATGCCCTACCCGGTGGTGAGCGGTTACCTCAGCGGTGTGGGGCTGATCATCATCCTCAGCCAGGTGCCCAAGTTCCTGGGTGTCCCGAAGGGCGTGCAGGTCTGGCAGGCGATCACCACGCCCTGGCAGTGGAACTGGTACAGCATCGTGGTGGGCGCGGTGGCGGTGGCGGTGATGGTGATTGCGCCCAAGCTGACCAAGAAAGTGCCTGCGGCCATCCTGGGGCTGATCGCCGCAGTGGCGGCCTACTTCGCGCTGACGCTGGTCGACCGGTCGCTGTTGGAGCTGACCGGGAACAAGCTGATTGTCGGGCCGCTGGGCGGGTCGGAGGGAGGCTTCCTGGACGCGACCCTGGGCCGCTGGAGGGCGGTCGGGGCGCTGAAGGCCGCGGACCTGAAGTTCCTGTTCATCCCGGCGCTGACTCTGGCCGTGCTGCTTTCCATTGACACGCTGAAGACCTGCGTCGTGCTCGATGCGCTGACCCGCAGCCGCCACAACTCCAACCGCGAGCTGATCGGGCAGGGCCTGGGCAACGTGGCTTCCACCATCGTCGGCGGCGTGCCCGGAGCGGGCCAGATGGGCGCGACGCTCGTCAACCTGACCAGCGGCGGGCAAAGCCGCCTCTCCGGACTGATTGAAGGCGTGCTGGCGCTGGGCGCCTTCCTCCTGCTCGGCGGGCTGATCGCCTGGGTGCCGATCGCCGCCCTGGCCGGGATCCTGCTGGTGGTCGGTTTCCGCATGATGGACCGCAACAGCCTGCATCTGCTCAAGTCGCGTTCCACAGTCCTTGACTTCGTGGTGATTGTGATCGTGGTGGTGGTGGCGGAGACGGTGAGCCTGATCGCCGCCTCCGCAGTGGGGGTCGGCCTGGCCATCCTGCTGTTCATCCGGGAGCAGATCGGGGGTTCGGTCGTGCGGCGGAAAACCTACGGCAATCAGATGTTCTCCAAGCAGGTGCGCCTGCCGCAGGAGATGGAGATCCTGGAGAAACGCGGCAACCAGTCCGCCATCTTCGAGCTGCAAGGCAGCCTGTTCTTTGGCACCACGGACCAGCTCTACACGGTACTGGAGCCGGAGCTGAAGACCAAAAAGTACGTAATCCTGGACATGCGCCGCGTGCAGTCGGTGGACGTGACGGCCGCCCACATGCTCGACCGCATCGAAGACACCATGGCGGAACGCAAGGGGTATCTCATCTTCAGCCAGATTCCGCATTACGTTCCCAGCGGCCGCGACATGCAGCAGTACTTCGACCAGGTGGGACTGGTGCGCCAGCGCAACGTGCGCATCTTCGGAGAACTGGACGAGGCGCTGGAGTGGGTGGAGAACCAGATCCTCGAAGAAGAACGCCTGGAGAAAAAGGAAGAAACGGTGCTCGAGCTGCGCCAGTTCGAGCAATTCAAGGCGCGCAAGGAAGAGACCATCGCGGCGCTGGAAGCGTGCATGGAGAAGCGCTCCTACAAGGCCGGCGAGCGCATCTTCGCGGCCGGCGACGCGGGCGACGAGTTGTTCCTGATCCGGCGTGGAGCCGTGCGCATCCTGCTACCGCTGGCGGGCACGGCCGGCCATCACCTGGCGACCTTCGGGCGCGGCGACTTCTTCGGCGAGATGTCGTTCCTGGACCGCCAGCCGCGCTCGGCCGATGCCGTGGCGCACACCGACACCGATCTCTACGTGCTTTCACGGGAACGCTTCGATGGACTGGCCGAGGAACACAAGCGGCTGGCCATCAACCTGCTTGAGGGCCTGGCCAAAGCGCTGGCCATCCGCCTGCGGCACACCAACACAGAAGTGCGCGCTCTGCAAGAATCGTAATCGCCCCGCGCGGACTTATAATCACGGGCGAGGTGTGCGATGAGCCAGAAGGAGCCGAGCGGGGAAACGAACCGGCCGCGACGGGAATTCCTGAAGATGGGAGGCGCGGCCACCGCCGGCTTCCTGGCCGGCAGCGTAGCAGGGTCACAGGCGACCGCGTTCCCACCACTGCCCGAGAATCCGGCGACGGCCCCAGCGATGTCCACGCGCAACCTGGGCCGTACCGGCTACCGGACGGCTTTGTTCAGCCTGGGCGGGCAGGCCGCCATCGAGCAGCCGAACAATGAGGCAGCGGCAGCTGCCATTGTGGAGCGCGCGCTCGACCTGGGCGTGAACTACGTGGATACGGCCGCCGCATACGGCGGTGAAGCGCGCTGGAGCCAGCGCTATATCGGACAGGTGATGAAGCGGCGGCGGGCGCAGGTCTTCCTGGCTTCCAAAACGCATGACCGCACCCGCGATGGGTCGCTCCGGTTGCTGGAAGAATCCCTGCGCCTGCTGAACACCGACCATCTCGACCTGTGGCAGGTGCACAACCTTTCCAGAATGGAGCAGGTGGAACAGATCTTCGCCAAAGGCGGCGCCATGGAGGCGCTGGAACAGGCGCGGGCGCAGAAGATGGTGCGCTACCTGGGCGTCACGGGTCACGCTGATCCGGACGTGCTGATTGCGGCCATCCAGCGTTTCCCGTTCGATACCATCCTGCTGGCGCTCAATGCTGCAGACAAGCACCATCGCAGCTTCATCGAGCGATTGCTTCCCCTGGCGGTAGAGAAAGAGATGGGCATCATCGGCATGAAAGTGCCGGCCCGCGGGCGCATTCTCTCCTCGTGGAAACCTTCCGCGAGTGATTCGTCCTCGTGGGCGGGAGGCAGCCGGCCGGGAACGGTCACGATGCGAGAGGCGCTGTATTACGTGCTCTCGCTGCCCGTGAGCACGGTCATTGTCGGCTGCGACTCAGTGCAGCAACTGGAAGAGAACGTAGAGCTGGCTCGCCGCTTCACGCCTCTGAGCGATTCGCAGATGGCCGCGCTGGTGGCCCGGACTAAGCCCATTGCACGGCAGGCGCTGTTCTTCCGCCGGGCGTAGGCGCAAGCCGCCCGGCAGCCAAAGTTGACTCCTGCTGCGCAAGGGCGTAGCTTGCTACGGTCGCTGCGGGCCTCACGCCCGTGCCCGCTTTCCAACCTATTCCAACCAACCATCCCAGGAGGATTCCCGAATGCGCAAGTGGACGTTCGCATGCTGTCTGTTGGTAGCGTTGGCCCTGCCCGCCGGGGCCCAGAACGTGGCGCAGGTGTACATTGCCAAGCCGAAGCCCGGACACGAGCAAGCCTACGAAGAAGGCCGCAAGAAACATGCGGAGTGGCACAAGAAACAGAACGACACCTGGACCTGGCGCGTGTTCGAAGTGATCATGGGGGAGAACACGGGGAGCTACATCATCAGTTCACCCGGCCATGAGTGGAAGGATTTCGACGGACGTGAGGCCTTTGAGCAGGCCGACAGCGCCGACGCAGCGGCCAATCTCGCTCCCCACCAGGACTCGGCTTATCCCTCGCTGTGGGTGATGCGGGGTGACATGAGCGTTCCGGCTGCCACCGCCGAGCCGGCAGCGTTCAGCCAGGTGACCCACTTCTACGTGAAGCCGGAAGGCGTCACGGAGTTCGCCGAGAACGTGAAAAAGATCTCCGAGGCGATCAAGAAATCGAACTGGGGAACAGGACTGATGTGGTACCAGTTGGTGAGCGGCGGCGAAGGTCCGCGCTTCGTGCTGAGCGTCGGCCGCAAGGACTGGGCGTCCTTCGCGCCGCCGGAGAAGTCGCTGTCGGATATGCTGGCAAGCGTCTACGGTGCGGAGCAGGGAACTGCGGTCGTGCAAGACCTCCGCAAGCACATCCGCTACACCCGAACCTACGTCTCTCGCTACCGAGCAGACCTGAGTTACGTTCCGGCGGGCAAGTAGACATCCAGGGAGCCGTTTCCGGACGCGCCGCGGGAGGCGCGTCCGGGAGCGCTCGTGGCCCCGGGTCGGCGATGCCACGGCTTCCGCCGGAGCCGCCCACCTGCGATATCATGTGCGCCACGCGGCCAGCAGGAGGTTTCCCATGCTCGACCTGGATGCCGTACGCATGGAATTCCCGGCGGACGCCAATATCATCGTCGGCCAGTCGCACTTCATCAAGACGGTGGAGGACGTCTACGAGGCCGTGGTCGGGACCGTGCCGCAGTGCAAATTCGGGCTGGCGTTCAATGAGAGTTCCGGTCCCTGCCTGACGCGCACCGAAGGCAATGACGATGAGCTGCGTGCGGTGGCCGTACGCAATGCACAAGCGCTGGCTGCCGGACACGTGTTCGTGCTGGTGATCCGCGGCGCCTATCCCGTCAACCTGCTGCCGGCACTGGCTCGCGTGCCGGAAATCTGTTCCATCTTCTGCGCCACGGCCAACCCGGTGGAGGTGGTGGTAGCGAAAAGTTCGCAGGGACGCGGCGTGCTGGGAGTGATCGACGGCAGCTCTCCCAAGGGCGTGGAGGGAACAGCGGAGCAGGCGGCGCGCCAGAGCTTCCTGCGCCAGATCGGATACAAGAGGTAGGCAGAGCGCACGGGCCCAAGGTTCCTGCATCACTGAAACCGAACGCGCTTCGCGCTAGACTTAGTGCAGGCTGCCGACAGGCAGCAAGGAGGTAGCCATGCCGGTCCAGAGACTGAAGGAATTCCTCGACAAGGAAGGCGTTCGCTACGTGAGCATCGCCCATTCCACCGCCTTCACGGCGCAGGAAATCGCAGCCCTGACGCACATTCCGGGGCGGGAGATGGCCAAGACCGTCATCCTCAAGCTCGATGACAGGATGGCGATGGCGGTGCTTCCGGCGTCGCGCCACGTGGACCTGGGTGCGGTCAAGGCGGCGGCCGGCGCGAAGCATGCCGTGCTGGCCACGGAAGCTGAGTTTCGGGAAAAATTCCCCGACTGCGAAACCGGCGCCATGCCGCCCTTCGGGAATCTCTATGGAATGCCGGTCTTCGTGGAAGAAGCGCTGACCCGCGACCAGGAGATCGCGTTCAACGCCGGCTCGCACAACGAGATCATTCGCCTGGCCTATGCGGACTTCGCGCGCCTGGTGAAGCCGACCATCTCGTCCTTCGCGCTGGAACGCGCCGCCTGAAGGTCAATCCGCGTCGCGCGCTTCGGCACGTTCCACGCGCACGGCGGTGACCTTGTACTCCGGAGTCGAGGCGTGTGCGTCGCGGCCCGGACCGATCACCCGGTTCAGGAGCAGATGGGGGTGTGAATACCCTCCATCCACATCAACGCCTTGGTGACGACAGTTTTCACCGCAGCCTCTCCGGCGCCAGCCGAATCCTTCTTGCGCGTTGAAAGCAAAACATTTAGAACCAATCGAAGCGATGCGGCATCCAACCGGCGTGGCCAACATGAAGGCGAAGCTCTCGGGAAGCCGCAAGCTGCTTGCCGGACTCCGTTGGGCATCCTGGCTGGCGCTGATTGCGCTGGGCTGGCCGGTCAGCGCGCAGACGCCCGCCCCCGACCCGTATCGTCCTCTTCCGTATGACACGGGCAAGGCGGGCCTGGAGCAGATGCTGCGCAAGCTGGGCACGACCGCCCGGCTGCTGCACACGACGGCCCATCCCGACGACGAAGACGGCGGAATGATGACGCTGGAGTCGCGTGGGCGGGGCGCTACCGTGCTGCTGCTGACGCTGAACCGCGGTGAGGGCGGGCAGAACAAGACCAGCAGCAATCTTTCCGATGAACTGGGCGTGCTGCGTACGCTGGAGCTGCTGGCCTCGGACCGCTATTACGACGTGGAGCAGAGGTTCACACGCGTGGTGGACTACGGGTACTCGAAATCCGCCGAGGAAGCATTTGCCAAGTGGCAGGGCCACGACGTGGCGCTGGCCGACATGGTGCGCGTCATCCGCACGTTCCGGCCCGATGTATTGGTTTCGCGCTTCCAGGGGACGTCTCGTGATGGCCACGGGCAGCACCAGGCCGCAGGCATCCTTTCCCGGGAAGCGTTCCGCGCCGCCGCTGACCCCAACCGGTTCCCGGAGCAGATCGCGCAGGGGCTCGCGCCCTGGCAGCCCAAGAAGCTCTACATCGACAACATCCGGCGGGAGGAGAATCCCACGCTGTCGCTGGAAACCAGCCAGCGCGATGAAGTGCTGGGCAAGTCCTATGTGGAGGTGGCGTTCGAAGGACTGGGCCGGCAACTCTCGCAAGGCGCCGGCGAGTGGCGCCTGACGCCGGGTCCGCGCTTTGCGAACTACAAGCTGGTGGATTCCGTGCTAGCCGCGGGCACTGCGGCGGCCCGGGAGCAGGATTACTTCGACGGGATTGACACTACGCTGCCCGGCCTCGCCGCACGGTTGGGCAAAGAAGAGTCCAAAGCGGCGTTCCTGCGTCCGGCGCTGATCGAGATTGAATCGCGGGTGACAGAAGCCAAGATGGCTGCCGGCAGCGACCCGGCAAAGGCGGGACAAATCCTGCTTCGAGGGCTGCAGCAGGTTAGAGAACTGGTGCGGCGGGTTGAGCGGGCGAGCCTTTCGGTGGCAGCCAAAGCGGACCTGCTTACACACCTGCGGACCAAGGAAGAACAATTCGACAAAGCGGCCGCGCTGGCGTTGGGACTGGAGTTCCGGTTAGAGGCTGAGTCGACGACGGCCATGCTGGTGCCGGGCCAGAGCTTCAGACTCACCGCACGTGTCGCGAATCGTGGCGCGAGAACCATCGAGGTGAAGCAGGTAAAGCTCGACCTCCCACAGCGCTGGACGGCACACGTTTCCGGACAGCGTGCGCGAACAGTCGCGCCGGGTGAGGAAGCACGAGTGGAATTCGAGGTGAAAGTACCGGAAGACGCAGACATCACGCGCCCCTACTGGCGCCGCGGCGATCCGGAGCGGGAATCGGTATACACGGTGGATGATGCCGGGCCGGTTGGTGAGCCGCTACCACCGATCCCGGTGCGTGGCAAGGCAACCTATGAGCTCGGAGGATTGGCCGGCTCCCTCGATGCCGCAGGAAGGGGGAAGTCCGGCCGCCCGTTGGCGGTGGTACCAGCGTTCTCGGTGCTTCCGGAGCCACCAGCCGCGGTGGTGGTGGCGGGGAGGAACGGCGACATCGAGGTTCGGGTGGCGGTGCGTAACAACCGGGAGAAACCTGCGGACGCAACTCTGCGGCTGGAAGTGCCCGATGGTTGGAGCGCAGCACCTGCCGCACAAGCGGTCTCACTGCCGGCGAACGGCTCCATGACCTGCACATTCCTGGTTTCCGCCCCAGAGCGAATGGAAGGGAGACACGAGATTCGCGCCGGCCTCGAGCATCAAGGGCACGTCTACACCGAGGGTTTCAGCATTGTGGAGCGCGAGGACCTGGGCGCGTCGTATTTCTTTCGTCCAGCGGTGCAGCACATCCGTGCTGTAGAAGTGGCGGTTCCGGAAGGACTCAAGATCGGCTATGTGATGGGCGCCGGGGACGACATTCCGGGGATCCTGCGGCAATTGGGCCTGGACGTGACCGAACTCAGCCCTGCCGACGTCTCCGAAGGTGACCTGAGCCGTTATCAAACTGTTATCCTCGGCATTCGCGCCTACGACGTGCGCGAAGACGTACGGCGTGCGAACCGGCGGCTGCTGGACTACGTGGAGAAAGGCGGCACGCTGATCGTGCAGTACAACTCGGAGTGGGAGCAGTTCAACTCCGGCAACTACATGCCGTATCCGGCGCGCGTCGGCCGGGTCCGCGTGGCCACGGAAGAGGCGCCGGTGGAAATCCTCGCGCCGGAGGACGTGCTGTTCCGCTATCCCAACCAGATCCGCGCGCGCGATTTCGAGGGCTGGGTGCAGGAGCGTGGGCTCTATTTCATGGAACAGTGGGACGAACGCTACCAGCCACTGCTGGCCTCCCACGATCCGGGCGAACCCGCGTTGCCGGGCGGTCTGCTGCGCGCGCGGTACGGAAAGGGCACCTACATCTTCACGGGCTATTCCTTCTTCCGCCAACTGCCTGCCGGAGTGCCCGGCGCGGTGCGGCTGTTCGTCAATCTTCTGAGTGCGGGACATGAGCCGCGCTAGCGGTGAGGCGACAGAGCCGCAGCTCATCCGCGGCATCAGCCTGGGCGGCGCCACCGCGCTAAACATGATCGACATGATCGGCGTGGGGCCGTTCATCACCATCCCGCTGATTGTGAGCGCCGCGGGCGGTCCGCAGGCCATGCTGGGGTGGATCCTGGGCGCGGCCCTGGCCGTATGCGACGGCCTGGTGTGGGCCGAATTGGGCGCAGCCATGCCGGGCTCGGGCGGTTCCTACCGCTACCTAAGGGAGATTTACGGCGCCGAGAAGCTGGGCCGCTTCTTCTCCTTCCTGTTTATCTGGCAGATCTCGTTCAGCGCGCCGCTTTCCATCGCCTCGGGCTGCATCGGTCTGGCGCAGTACGCGACTTACATTGTGCCGGCGCTGGAACCGGCCTGGCTGACGCGGGAGTTCCGGCTGGGGCTGCCGCTGCTGGGAGACCTGCAGGTGCGGGTGCTGGTCAACCCCGGCACGTTCGTGGCGGTGGGCGTGTGTCTGCTGGCCGTCTTCCTGCTCTACCGTCGCATCACGGTGATCGGATGGCTTTCCAAGGTGCTGTGGGCCGGAGTCATCTCCACCATCGTGTGGATCATCTTCGCCGGGTTGACCCACTTCAATCCCCGGCTGGCGTTCGATTTTCCTCCCGATGCGTTCGTGCTCAATGAGAAGTTCTTCCTGGGCTTCGGGGCTGCGCTGCTCATCGCCACGTACGACTACTGGGGCTATTACAACGTCTGCTTTTTCGGCGACGAGGTGCGCGACCCGGGGCGCAACATTCCGCGGGCCTTGCTCTATTCCATTGCGGCGGTGGCCTCCATCTACATCGTGATGAACATCGCCATCCTGGGGGTGATGCCGTGGCGTGAGCTGGACGAGGCCGCGCGCACCGACACGCGCTTCTACATCATTTCCATCTTCATGGAACGCATCTACGGGAGCTGGGCGGCGCACGTGGTGACGGTCCTCATCATGTGGACCGCGTTCGCCTCGGTTTTTTCGCTGCTGCTGGGCTACTCGCGAGTGCCCTATGCCGCAGCGCTGGACGGCAACTACTTCCGGGCCTTCGCCAAGGTCCACCCCAGACACCGCTTTCCGCATGTCTCTCTGCTGGCGCTGGGCCTGGTGGCGGCCGCCTTCTGCTTCCTGCGGCTGGCGGATGTGATCGCCGCTCTGGTCGTCATTCGCATCATGATCCAATTCCTGGTGCAGGCAGTGGGAGTGATGGTGCTGCGCCGGCGGCGGCCCGATATGCCGCGCCCCTTCCGCATGTGGCTGTATCCCCTGCCGGCGCTGCTGGCCATCACCGGCTTCCTGTATGTGCTGGTCTCGCGCCCGAACTTCCTCAAGGAAGTGCGTTATGCCGTGGTCATCCTGGTGGTCGGCACCGCCATCTTTCTGCATCGCTCCTGGAGGCATCGGCACTGGCCGTTTGTGGCGGCTGCCGAATCGGTTTCCGCCAATGGCTGAAGGGCAGGCCGGCGATGGTCGGGCACTGTGCTAACCTTGCCGGATTCGCGGAGTCTAAAGGTAGGCGGCTCCTGCTTGCTTCGGGGCTGCGCTTCCGCGAATGGCTGCTTCCCGAACCCCTGAAGTCCCATACCTGATGGCCGATACCGAGAACCCCGTCAGCGTGGTTGCGGCGTCGCAGGAGGACTACCTCTCCGCCTTTTCGCCCTTGCGTGAGCCGCTCTACCGCAACTTGTGGCTGGCGGCGGTCATTTCCTACACCGGCACCTGGATGCATAACCTGGGGACCGGCTGGCTGATGACTTCACTCACTACCTCGCCGATGCTGGTGGGGCTGGTGCAAGCCGCCATCAGTCTTCCCGTGTTCCTGGTGGTCCTGCCTGCGGGGGCGCTGGCGGACATGGTGGACCGTCGCCGGCTTCTCCTGGCGACGCAGGCCTGGATGGTGCTGGTCGCGGCCACGCTCGGCGTCCTGACCATCTATGGCGTGGTAACGCCCGGCATCCTGCTGCTGCTGACGTTCCTTTTGGGATTGGGCGCGGTGATGAACGACCCGGCGTGGCAGGCAATCATCCCCGAGGTGGCGTCGCACCAGAGACTGCCGCAAGCGGTGGCGCTGAATTCCGCCGGCTTCAACATTGCGCGCGCGGTCGGGCCGGCGATCGGCGGAGTGATTATTGCGGCGACCAGCTCGGGCGTGGCATTCCTGCTGAATGCCGCTTCGTTTTTCGGCGTAATCCTGTTCCTGCACCAGTGGAAGCGCGTCCACCACGATGTTCCGGTGCCTCTGAACAGCATTGTGGATTCGATGAAAGCGGGTTTCGACCACGTGCGACAATCGCCGCCCGTGCAGTCCGTGCTGGTGCGCTCCGGCCTGTTCAGCGTATTCGCCAGCGGGATGTGGGCCATGCTGCCGCTCATCGCGCGCCCTCACGGTTCGATCGGCTTCGGTTTTCTGCTGGGAGCGTTCGGTTCTGGAGCGTTGTTGGGCGCGGGCCTGCTGCCGTTGTTTCGGCGCATGGCTTCGCTCAACACGCTGGTCGCGACCGCGACCCTGGTCTTCGCCCTGGTGACCGCGGCGATGGCCTACCTGCAGGCGTTCGCGGCGATGTGTCTTGCACTGCTGGTGGGCGGCCTGGCATGGATCGTGATTCTGGCGAGCCTGAACCTGTCCGCGCAAACGATGTCGCCGCCCTGGCTGCGGGCGCGCTCCCTCTCCATGTACCTTCTGGTGCTGCAGGGAGGGCTGGCGGCAGGGAGCGCCATGTGGGGCGGCGTCGCCGAGCGCTCCGGCATGGTGACGGCCCTGCTGGCCGCAGCCACGGGCCTGATTCTCGGTCTGGTGGCCGTGCGCCGTCATCCCCTGCGCGTGGGCGCCATCATTACGCCCGTTGCCTGAGCAGCGTGCGCGGCTGTGCGATAAGATATGCGGCTGTTTCTCACTTCCCAAGGAGACTCGAGATGAACAGGCATTCTTTGTGTGCGGTCTTGCTGGTGTTACTTGCCGTGGGTGGCATGGCGTTCGCGCAGGAGGCGGCCAAGAAGGACCCGGGTCCGCCGCCTACCGTTACCAAGGTTGTGCACGGCCAATTGGGCTGGATTGAGAGCGAGTTCGTTCCGGCCGCCGAAGCCATGCCGGAAGACAAGTTCGACTTTGCGCCTTCCCATGGTGAGTTCAAAGGCGTCCGCACCTACCTGCAGCAGATCAAGCACGTGGCGGCCGTGAACTACATGATCGGCGCCGCCATCCTGGAAGAGAAGATTCCCATCGATATCGGAACCGGTGAAAATGGCCCCGACTCCATCAAGACCAAGGCCGACGCGGTGAAGTTCCTCAAGGATTCCTTTGCCTATGTGCACAAGGCCATGGACGCGGTAAAAGCGGAAAACGCCACGGCGTGGATCAAGAGCCCGTTCGGGGACAACCAGACCACGCGCCTGGCCATGGCCTCATCGGTCGTGGCGCACTGCTTCGACCACTACGGCCAGATGGTGGTGTACCTGCGGATGAACGGCGTCATTCCGCCGGCGAGCCGGCCACAGCAGCGCTAGATCTTTGGGGCGTACGCTTTCGGAAGGATGCGAGCCCTAGGCAGGGCGCGAGAAGTTCTGCGCCGCAGCGTCGGCATTCTCGAACATGCTGACGATGGCGTTGACATTGGTGAGCTTGAGCACCTCGGCCACCAGGCCCTTGGCGCCGGCCAGCCGCAGTTCGCCGCCGGACTGGCGGAGCTTGCCGGAACATGCCACCACGATGCCGATGCCCGTGCTGTCGATGTGGTCGAGCTGAGAGAGATCGAAGATGATTTTCTTCTCCTCGGCCTTCACCAGGTCTGCGACCTGCCACTCCACGTGCTGGGCGTCGCGCCCCAGGGTAAGGCGGCCCGCCAGTTGCAGCACGACGATGTCCGGATCGATGCGTTTGGTCTGAATGGTCAGCACGCGGCCTTCCTTCTAGGGGCGGTGGTGGGGCGGGGAGCATCTTAGGGGCCACGCCGCCGGAAGTCAACGACACCGAAAGCGCACCCTTCGAAAGATGCGCTCCACGCGGTAACAGGCTGCGCGGTTTGCGAGCTTCAGGCTATCGGAATTGGGCTCTCTTCGCCTGAGCCTTGCGGGCTGTCCACTCGGCAGTAAAGGCGCGCGTCTTGGCCCAGAGCTCGGCCCGCTCCAGATGATCGAGAAGCGTGCGTCGCAGGGCCAGCGCGGCCAGGCCGACAGCGAATATCCACCAGTTGAAGGCGTTGATGACGGTGCGGAACGGGAACAACTGCTCCGCCAGCTCCGCGACCGGCCGAACAATCGCGGTGGCGTAGGCCAGAATCAGCGTTCCTTCGAAGAATTCCGCGCGCAGCCATCCGGCTCCGAGGGCCACGAAGAGGAAGAAGGACACCGGAACCGTCACGGTGACCAAGGCAAACAGGATACGGAATCCTTTGATGCTGCGATAGATGCGGCGGGCCGAATCCAGGTCGATGACCGGAATACTTCCGGTCGCAACGCTGGAAGAGAAACCGGTGGAACTGGCGGTCGCACCGGCCATGGCCAACATGCCGCTGACCGGACGAATCAGCGACGGCTTCGGCCGCGGCGGAACCCAGCCCGCTTTCGGCTGATCCGGGTAGACGATAACGGAAACGTCCTGGGGGTTCTTGTTCAAAGCCCAACCTCTCCGCTTGCGCGGCCTGTTGCACTCTCGACGTTACCCGGGGTCGCATGCAGCGTAAAGGTGCCCAAAGTAACGCTCGTCGTAACCAAACGAGATTACCCGTAACCAATTGCAGTTAAACGGGTTATGGCATATGCTTCCCTCGTCTTCTGGGGCGAAGCGTGAAACCTCACCCGACAAGGCGATTCGTCTGGCTGCAACTGGTGGTGGTCGGGTTCTGTCTGTCCCCAGGCAGCCTGGCGTGGGCTGAGCAAAAGGACGCTGATGCAGCGGCCTTGGATCCGGACCTGCGGCCGCAGCTGGTAATGGGAACCGCCGTGTTCCGTCACCTGGTCGGCACGCCGCTGGTGGCGGAAGCCAAGCTGGACTGGCGCTTTGCCATCCTCGAGAACGAGAGCATCAACGCGTACTCCGACGCCAAAGGGCGGGTGTGGGTTGCCGGCGGCCTGGCGCGGCTGCTGAATGAGGATCGCGGTTTGTGGGCGGCCGTTCTTTCCCACGAGGTCGCGCACGTGATCCTCCGCCATCCCAACCTCGCCTTAAAAGGGCTGCACCTGGCTTTGCCCTATGTGTTCGGCAAGGTGCTGCGCGACCGTGAGCACCGCGCCGATGCCACGGGCATGATGCTGATGGCCGCTGCCGGCTACCATCCCGACTCCATGTTCGCCCTGCAACAACTGTTGCGGCAGGCCCGCGGAGAGACGCCGAAGCCGCTGGCGTTTTTTTCCAGTCACCCCCGCTGGGAGACACGTGGGCAGCACAGCCTGCGCGCCTCCGAGGAAGCGCTGGCCGAGTTCGAACAGCGCTGGCCAGACGCAGCCGCATCTCCCGGCGGGCCGGCGCCGCTCTTGGTTTTCCTCGGCGACACGGAAGTCAGCGCGAGTGCGAATCCGGACACTCTGGATCTGAAGATCTCGCTGCATTGTCGAAACGCCCGCGGTCCGGTTTACATAGTGTTCAGGCCGCAAGGTGCGGACAACACGCTGAAGGAGGTACGCAGCGAAACGCAGTGTCCTACGCCGGAAGATGGCATGGTCAGGCTGGTACTGGATGCGGCAAAAGCCAGCTCCCGCCAGAGCTTCCGGGCCAAGGTAGGCGTGCAGGACGCCGAGGGCCGCACGCGAGCGCTCTCCAAGACCTTCGAGGTGCGGCTGCCCGCGCGATGAGCTAGCGCCGGTAGCGACCCATCAGGCTCGCTTCGGCCAGCACCCTCCCCTTCATCGCGCGCTCGACGTCGACCTTGGTCGCGCCGGGCTCCAGGCCCAGCGCGGTGCTGAGCGCATAGAGCTTGAAGAAGTAACGATGAGGCTTGCCGGGCGGAGGGCACGGTCCGCCGTAACCGAGGCGGCGGAAATCGTTCGTTCCCTGACGGCCTCCTCCCGGAACATCTTTCTGCTTGACAACGCCTTCAGGCAACTCGCGCGTGGCCGCCGGGAGATCATAGACGACCCAATGTACCCAGGTGCCTACGGGAGCATCGGGGTCGTCGGCTATCAACGCGAAACCCTTGGTGCCCGCCGGAGGCTCGTTCCAGCGCAGGGCCGGGGAGACGTCAGGACCGTCGCAGGTGTGCTTGCGCGGGATGTCGCCGCCGGGTGCGAAGGCTGGAGATTCGATGGAGAAAGACATCTGGTGTCCTCCCTGGATTGACGCCGCGCCAAGCGAATCCATGTCAAGGTCCGCGGCGCCAGCCATCACCAAGAGCGCCATGAGTGGCAGCCGGATAGCTAACCCCAGCGCCATCGCCGAACCTTCAATTCGGGATGGCGGGGGGAGGCGCAGCCATCAGCTCGGTGAAGCGAGGGTCCTTGCGTACGGTGGCGAACTCTTCGTCCTTGTAAACGTCGTTAATGTCCTTATAACCCTGTTCCATGGCCTTCTTCAGATAGAGGAGACTGCGTTCGGTGTCGCCGATGTGGGCGTACATCTTGGCGATCACGTAGGAATAACGCGCACGATCCGTGGAGGTGGTCAGGTGGGCGGAGACGCCCATAGTCGAGCGCCGCTCGAAGATCTCCGGGTCCAGTTCCAGAGCGCGCAGGTATTCCACGGTAGCCTTGTCGTACTCCTTGCGCGCGAAATAAGCGGTCCCCAGATTGCTGTGGAAGCTGGCCCAGTTGGGGCTGGCCTCGATCGCCTTCTTGTACTGTTTGATAGCCCGTCCGTAGCTCTTGCGGATGTAATAAACGGCGCCCAGATTGTTCAGGGCCTCCGGGTACTGCGGATTCATCTTGACCGCTTTTTCGAAGTTCTTTTTGGCACGGTCGTAGCGCAGCATCGCCAACTCCGCCAGGCCCATCTTGTTGTAGAGCACGGCGCTGGATTGCTTCTTGAGCGCCGCCTGGTAGTAGTCGATGGAATCGGCATAGACCTTGGTGGCGCGCAGTTCGTCGCCGCGCTTTTCCAGTTGCGCGGCCGTCCAGTCGCGCGGAGGAGGCTCGGCGCGGCGAAGCTCGGTCGGGGTGGTGGCTGTCTGATCCTGGTCGAGCGGGGGAACAAGCGGTTCGGGGATTTGCGCGGCGAGCGGAAAGCTGAACCAGAGAACGCACAGAGCCATGAGCCAGGATGCTCGAGTCATGACTACCTCCTACTGCGGAGCGCGGTTGCCGGCGCCCTGGCTGGGTGGGGTTTCCGGCTGGCCGGGAGCGGCGCGCGCTTCTTTTTTTTCGTCCTTGAAAATGCCTACAACCCTTCCCAAAAAGCTCTTCTTCTTTGCGGGAACCGTTCCATCGCTTGCGGCCGTCTGTCCCGCGGGCTGCGAACCAGCCCCCGCGGGCGGGCTAGTCCCAGGATTAGACACCACTGCCGGCGGCGTCGGGTGCCCATCGAGGCCCAGAAGCCGCTGGGCCAGGCCTTTCAGCCCGGAACCGTGTTCGCACGTATCCTGCGGCTCGGTGCCGGCGATAAACGTGGCGAAGTAGGTGTCGGGGCAGGCTGGGGTGGCCAGCAGATTCGTGGCCTTGTCGATCTGCACGCCCACGATGCCCGTGGGCGGAGAGAAGGAGCGGGAGCGGCCGTACTGCGGGTGAAGGACCGCCTTCTTCATGAACTCGGCCCAGATAGGCGCAGCGGTGGTTCCCCCACTCATGCGAAGGTCGCTGTAGTCGTCGAAACCGACCCAGACGATGCAAAGCAACTCCGAGGTGTAACCGGCAAACCAGGCGTCGTGAGACGTGCCGGTCTTGCCGGCCGCGGGGGCGGAGAAACCGCGGGCGCGTACACCAGCGGCAGTGCCGGAGTTGATGACCACCTCCATCATGTTGGTCATGACATAGGCGACGCGCGGGTCCAGTACCGGCTTCCGTTCGGACTGAAACTCTTCCACGGGCTCGCCGGTTCCCGTGCGCACCGCATTGAGCAGCCGCGGGGTCACGTGAACGCCCTGGTTGGAGAAGACAGTGTAGGCTCCCGCCATCTCCAGGGGCGTGGCATCGTACGCTCCGAGGGCGGCGGCCGGCGTGCCTACTACCGACTTGATGCCGGCGGCACGGGCCAGTTCGGCCACCTTGTCATAGCCGATCTGCTCCGCCAGCCGGACGGTAGCGTTGTTCAGCGAAAGGGCCAACGCGTAGCGCGCGGTGACCATCCCGTGGTACTTCTCCTGATAATTGCGCGGCTCGTAGATCTGGTCGCCGTAAAGAAAAGTAGTCGGCGAGTCGTCGATGAGCGAAGCCGCGGTCACGACCGGCTGCTGGCCGGTCACGGCGGTGTTGATCGCAGCCGCGTACACAAACGGTTTGAAGACGGAGCCGGTCGGCCGCTTGGCGACCACGTGATTCAACTGGCTGGTCCCGTAGTTCCTTCCGCCGACCAGCGCCAGAACGGCGCCGGTGTGTGCGTCCATAGCCACCAGAGCCACCTGCGGCATCGGACCCGGCTGGACGCGTGTTTCAAACTTGCCCTTTCCCACCGGGACGCGGCGCGTCCGCTTCTTGATGAGTTCGGCGTCGATTTCCTTCAGCCCCTGCTGGACGGCCTCCGCGGCGTACCGCTGCAGTTCCGGATCCAGCGTGGTGTAGATGCGGAAGGCGCGCTCGTTGAGGTCGCTTTCGCTGTAGCGCTCCAGCAACTGATCCTTCACCAGGTCCACGAAGTAGGGAGCGTCGCTGGCCTCCACGTTGGGTGGCGCCAGCTTCAGGGGCGCCGCCTTGGCGCGCTCGGCTTCCTCGCGCGTAACGGCGCCGGTTTCCACCATGCCGTCGAGCACCAGGTTGCGCCGCGCCTGCGCGCGCTCCGGATACTTATAGGGAGAAAGATAGCTGGGACGCTGGATCAGGCCCGCCAACAGCGCAGCTTCCGGCAGGTTCAGGCTGCGCAAGTCTTTGTTGAAGTAGGAGCGCGCCGCCTCGCCGAAGCCGTTGATGGCGAACGACCCGCGCTGCCCCATGTAGACCTCGTTGGCGTAGAGCTCGAAGATCTGTTCCTTAGTGAAGCGGTGCTCGAGCAGAAAGGTGATGAGGATCTCCGTGAGCTTGCGCTTGACGGTCTTTTCCGGGGTGAGAAAGAAACGCCGGGAGAGCTGCATGGTGAGCGTGGAACCGCCCTGCTGGCGATGTCCTTCCCACACATCGATGAACGCGGCCTGCGCCAGCCGCCAGTAATTCACCCCGCCATGCTCGAAGAAGCGGCGGTCCTCGATGGCCAGCACGGCGTCCCGCAACACTCTGGGGATTTCCGCGTACTGCACCAGGCGCCGCTTGGAGCGCTGTTCACTGTCGAACAAGGCGGTGACCAGCACCGGCTCCAGGCCGTAGGCGGCGGCATCGCTGCGAGAATCGCCGCGGGTCACCACGATGCGCGACACCTGCCCGCCACGGAAGTAGATGCGTCCCTGCTGGGCGGCGAAATAGGATTCCGCTCCGGGGTGGATCTCGATGCTGTCGCCGAGCATCCGGTAGCTGCCCATGCGTACCGGGGAATTCTCGCCCTCGGAGGTGTAGCCGGCGCGGCGGAGTTCACTGGCCACATCGTGGGCCGTCAGGCGGTCGCCGACGCGCACCAGCCGGGGCGCGGCATAGATCTTGGAGGCGTTGGTGAAGATCTGGCCACTCATGCGCCGGTCCACCATGCGGTCGTACTTGACGTAGATCCAAATGAACAGGCTCAAGCCGGTTACGGCGACCAGAACCGCGATGGAGAGGAGAATCCTGCCCGGGAGGCTGCGGGGGATGGGAATCCGGCCGAAGGCGCGGGAAGTCCGCGAACCGACCCGGCGTTTCGAACGCGGCGGTATTTTTGTGCGAGTGGCCACCGATACAGCGAGCGCGTCCACGCCCGCCCAGGGGCCGGGCGCGCTCCATCATGTTACCCGCAAAGGCTGCAGTCGGGAAACTGCCCAGGATGCCGGTCTAAATGCGCTTGTTCTTGGTCGACGGCCTGAACTTCAATTCCACGGGATAGCCCGGCAGATCCACGTGTACGGTGTACTCCGCCCAGATGACCAGGGCGCTCCCTTCGCGCTGCACATGAACCTGCTCCGCACGCAGGGGGATGTCGAGATCCTTGGCTTTCTTCAGGACATTTTCAATGATCTCGGCCTCGCTCTTGTTGGAGTACACGCCCAGCCTGGTCTCGCTCTCAATGGCGTCTTCAAATTGGAAATTCGCGAAATAGGGCGGGATAAGCTTAAAAGCTACGTAGACGCCGCCTACGATGACGACGATCCCTAACAGCGCCTTCAGCGATCTCATGGCGTCCTGCCTCCGGAGTCGACCGGCTCGAAGTCAACGGCCGGGCGGGAAAAAGTTCCGGAATGTGTCCGCAACTGCGCCGATGGTAGCATCCTGGGTTTCACGTGTCGAGCGCCGCGCCACCTCCACTTTGCCCTCGGAAACTTTCTTGCCAACAGTGACGCGGAAGGGAACACCGATGAGGTCGGCGTCCTTGAACTTGATCCCGGGGCGCTCATCGCGGTCGTCGAGCAGGACGTCGTAGCCGGCCTTCCCCAGTTGCTCGGCCACGGCCACGGCCGTTTCCAGCAGCTTGCTATCGCGCGCGTTGGTGGGTACGACGATGATCTCGAAGGGAGCGATCTGCGGCGGCAGCCAGAAACCATCCGCGTCGTGACTCTGTTCCACGGCCGCAGTCAGGATGCGCTCCAGGCCGATGCCGTAGCTGCCCATGATGGGCGTAACCTCCTTGCCTTCCTGGTCAAGGACGCGTGCTCCCAGCGATTCCGCGTACTTGTAGCCGAGCTTGAAGATGTGGCCGATCTCCACCGCCTTGGAAACGCGCAGGGGATGGCCGCAGTTGGGACAGCCTTCTCCCGCCTCGGCACTGCGCACGTCGACCCATTGCGGTACAGGGAAGTCGCGCTCCGGCGTGACGTTTTTCAGGTGATAGTTCTCGCGGTTGGCGCCGGCGACCAGATTTTTCCGGCCGCGCAAGGCTTCGTCCACCATCACGCGGACGGCCTCTCCGTTGTACGACATCTTCTCCGTACCGATGGGCCCCAGGTATCCCGCCGGTGAGCCGAAGATCTGCTCGATTTCTTCCGGATGCATGGGACGGAGCGCATCTTTGGCGGGCAAGGCCGCCGCCAGCTTGGCCTCGTTCAGCATGTGATCACCGCGGACGAAAACCACCAGGGGGTAGATCTTGCCGGCGTTCAGGTCGCCCGCCATGTAGGCCAGGGTCTTCATTTTCTGTTTCGGAGACACCCCCAGGAACCGGGCCACGTCGTCGATGGTCTTCATCCCGGGCGTTTCGACCGGAAGCGGCTTGCCGTCGCCTTCGGGGGCCAGGTCCTCGACCGGGTCCAGGCGCGAGGTGGCCTTCTCCAGATTGGCCGCGTACCGGCACTTCTCGCAGCTCGCCACCATGTCCTCACCAGCTTCGGTCATCACCATGAATTCGTGCGACTGCGAACCCCCCATGGCGCCGGAGTGCGCCTCCACCACGATGTACTTCAGTCCGCAGCGGTCGAAGATGGCGCAGTAGGCGTCGTAGTGCTTCTGGTAGCTCACGTCGAGTCCGGCGGGATCCAGGTCGAAGGAATACGAATCTTTCATGATGAATTGGCGCACCCGCAGCAGACCTGACTTGGGCCGCGGCTCGTCACGGAACTTGGTCTGGATCTGGTACCAGATCTGCGGCAGTTGCTTGTAGCTGCGCAGTTCCTTGCGCGCGATTTCCGTCATGACCTCTTCATGGGTCATGCCCAGGCACAGGTCGGCGCCCTTGCGGTCCTTCAGCCGGAACATGTTTTCGCCCATCAAGGTCCAGCGGCCGGATGCCTCCCAAAGCTCGCGCGGGTTCAGGGCGGGCAGGTAGAACTCCTGCGCGATGCGGTTCATCTCCTCGCGCACGATGGCCTGGATCTTGAGCAGCGACCGCTGTCCCAGAAAGAGGTAGGAGTAGATGCCGGCGGCGAGCTGGCGGATGTAGCCGGCGCGCACCAGGAACTTGTGGCTGGCCACCTCGGCGTCCGCCGGGGCCTCGCGCAGCGTGGGAATGAACAGTTGCGACCAGCGTTGCATTGTGCTCCTTGCCTTCGAATCCATCGAATCGTTCATTCTAAAGGATGGACCCCAGCAGAAGCGGGGCTGGCGGGCCGGGCTGCGTATAATGGCTCCCGCGCCGCGTCCGCCGGATCGCAGGAGCCTGGAATGGAAGCCACACCCGTCACGCAGGATGAGCGCACGTTTGCCGTGCTCGCCCATGCCCTGCAGATTGTGGGCACCTTCATCGCTCCGCTCATCATCCTGCTGGTCAAGCGCGACTCGCGTTTCGTAACCTTCCATGCCTTGCAGGCGGTGTTCCTGCAGCTGGTCTACATGGTCATCTGGGTGGTCTTCTTCGTTGGCATCGTGGCGGTGGCCATCCTGGGCGCGGCGGGCGGCAGCATGTCCGGGCCGCCGCCCGCGTTCGTCGCCCTGGTTCCCCTCGCCTGGCTGTTGGGCATGATGGGGTGGGCAGCGATGCTGATCCTGGCCATCGTGTATGCCATCAAGGCGGGAAAGGGCGAGTGGGCCGAGTACCCCGTGCTCGGGCGTATGGCGCGGGGTATGCTCGGTTTCTGAATAGGTCCATGCCCTCCGACCGGAATCTTTTCGCCGACCTGAGCGTCGACCCCGACATCATTCGCGCCTGGACGCTCCCTGCCAGCCTTTACACGGAACCATCCGTGCTGACGCACGAGCACCAGTGCCTTTTCGGGCGCACGTGGCAGGTGGCGGGATGCCGCCAGCAGGTGGCACGACCGGGCGACTATTTCACGTGCCAGGTTGCGGGCGAGCCGCTGCTGGTCGTGCGCGACGGGGAAGGGAGGCTGCGCGCTTTCTACAACGTCTGCCGGCATCGCGCCGGGCCGCCTGCCGAAGGATGCGGCTCGCGCAAAGTTTTCCGCTGCTCCTACCACGGCTGGACCTACGGTTTGGACGGCCGCCTGATCACGGCGCCGGAATTCGAAGGAGCGCAAGACTTCCGCGCGGAAGATTTCGGACTCCGGCCGGTGCGCGTGGAAGAGTGGGCGGCATGGGTGTTCGTGAATCTCGACGACGCGGCCGAACCGCTGCTGCCGGCGCTCGGGGATCTGCCGCGGCAGGCCGAACGCTTTCCGCTCGAACGCGTGCGGTTTTTCGAGCGGCGTGAGTACGTCATGCAGTGCAACTGGAAGACCTACGTGGACAACTATCTGGAGGGCTACCATCTGCCCAGCGTCCATCCCGGCCTGAACCGGGAGCTGGATTACGGCCGGTACGTCACCGAGACCTTCCCGCGCCACTCGCGGCAATCCAGTCCCATTCGCGGGCCGGAGAACGAGCGTGATGCGCCCCGCCGCTACCCTGACGCTGCCGGGCTCGCAGCCGAGTACTTCTGGATTTTTCCCAACTGGATGCTGAACTGCTATCCGGACAACGTGTCGCTGAATATCGTTGTGCCGCTGGCGGCGGAGGAAACACTGGCCATCTTCGAGTGGTACGTGCTTCCGGAACTAACGAACACCGAGGCTGCCCAGGCCGGCGTGCGCTTCAGCCACGAGATCCAGCTCGAGGACGAAGATATCTGCGAGAAAGTGCAGCGCAACCTGCGCTCCCGCAGCTACGAGCGCGGCCGCTTCAGCGTCCGCCAGGAGAAAGGCGTGCACCACTTCCATCGGTTGTATGCGGAATGGATGAAGCGCGGCTAGCCGCTCCCGGGTCTTTCATCGCTTCAATCAGGTAACGCGCCGTCAGCGGCTCACCCGTGCCTTCCTTCATGATTTCATCCAGTGGCAACCGGCCTCCGCGCATGAAGAACTTCTCATGCAGGAAGCGGCCGGCTTCCAGCCCCCACTTGCGTCCAAAGCGCTGGTCGACGGCATGGTGAATCTGCCGGCCGACCATCTCGGCTAACACGTAGCTTTGCAGGTAGATGGGGCCCGTCGAATAGAACGGATCGAACGCCCAAGTCGCCGTACCGTGCATATCCACGCCGAGATACTCGGAGTAGATGCGGTTGTAGAGCGCGACCAGGTCCTGGTTGGGACTTGCGTAGGCGGCAAACTCGAACAGGGAAGCCGCCATGGTCTCCCGCATGTCGACGATGGACTTCAGCCGGTAACGCTCCTGAATTGCGCGTACTTGCTCCGCAGAAAGCCCGAAGTACGGCCCGGCAATTTCGTCGCGGTAGAGCAGGAGAGCCATCACCTGGCCGAGACCCTCGCCATAGGCTTCGGCGTAATTCGCGCGCAGCAGGAAAGACGGCTCGCGCATCAGCGTGAAGTGCAGTCCGTGACCGGCTTCGTGCAAGAGCGTGTCGGTGAAGCGTACGCCCTTGTACTTGTTCACTACGATGCGCGCCTGCTTGCCGTAGTAGATAGGGTAGGTGCCGCCGCCAAACGTGATGTCAGCAATCACCACGTCCGTGCCCAGCGTCTCGAAATCGAAGCCCAGCGCCCGGCTCAGCTTCTGAATACGCGGCCAGGCTTCTTCGGCCGGTAGCAGCTTCTGCTCGAACTCGCCGGTGATGGTGGAAAAGTAGAACTCCAAATCCCAGGGCTCGACCTTCTCCACCTTCAGCTCGCGGCGGATGCGTTCGAGCAAGCGCTGATAGTCGGCGTCGGTCTCACGCCGGATCTCTTCGAACCACGCCATCAACCCCTTGCGGTCCGTCTGCTTGCGCTCCAGCATGAAGTCGGTGAATGCCCGCCCGGCGTGGCGCTGCGCCAGCGCGTTGCGCAGCTTCATGGCCTTGCGTACGCGTTCACCTGTCAGCGCCGTGATCTGCGCTCGCGCCTCCCAGGCCGTCCGGCGCAAGGCGCGATCGGGCTCGTGGCCGATGATATTGTTCAGTTCGGCGCGGGTCAGCTTGCGCTCGCCCACCTGGTAGCGGAGGGCGCTTTCGTCGCGCTCGATCTCCTCCACCAGTTGCGCCAACTCCGTGTCCGCAGCGATTTGGGCCTCAATCGCCTCCTGAAGGAAGAACTGGCGGCGCCGTTCCAGCGTGGCGTCCTGGAATTCAGCCGATCTCATCTTCGCCAGGAATTCCGGCTCGGTGAGCACGTCGCGAATGCGTTGCCGGAGGGGCACGGTCGAGAGCTTGTCGTTCCCCAGAGTGATTTCCCGATCGGTGGTCCAGTACTCGGCCCAGAGTTTCTCCAGTTGTTCTTCCCTGGCGTCGAGTTGGCGAAGCAGGGCGTCGTCCTGGGAGAGGGCCGTCAAAGAAACGGACAGAATAGCGATCAGGACGAACGTGCCGGCGGGCATGAGAGCGGCTATTAGACCACAGGCGCTCAGAACAGTCCCAGTTGCTGCTCGGTCATCCGCTCATGCGCGTACGCCACGCTTTGCGCGCGCCGCTTGTCGACCCCATATCTTCGGCGCAGCCCGGTCATGAGTTGTGAGGTCTCGCGCCGGTAGTGGTCCGGCAGGTACGCTCGTTTGGCGTAAAGCCGCCGGTACTGCGAGGCCAGGTGAGGGAAGTGCTCCTCGACCAACGGCAGGAACACCTGCAGGGAGCACGGCTTGAGGAACAGAGCATTGTTCGCAACCATGCGTGCGCCGGCGTTGGCTGCCGCGCGGACCACGTTCTCCAGATTTTGCGGTGAATCGGTGATGCCCGGCAGGATGGGCGCGCACATCACGCCAGCCTCGATCCCGGCTTCGACCAGCCCGCGAACCGCCTCCAGGCGCAGATCGGGACGCGGTGCGCGCGGCTCAAGCAGACGGGCCAGCGTCGCATCCGTAGTGGTTATCGTCAGCAGGACCGAGAAGCGGTTGCGCTCGCTGAGGCGCCGTAGCAGGTCCACATCCCGCAAGATCAGGTTGGACTTGGTGACCATGCTGAGATTCAGCCCGCGGTGCTGCGCCAGTTCTTCCAGGATGGAGCGCGTCACACCGTAGCGTCGCTCCGCCGGCTGGTAGGGATCGGTGGCCGTCCCGATGGCGATCAGCTCGCCCGCTCTTACCTGCCGCAGGTCGCGGCGCAGCATCCAGGCTGCGTTCTGCTTGGCGTAGATCACGCGCTCGAAGTCGCGGCCGTCGCGCAGCTCCATGAACTCGTGGGTGTAGCGGGCATAACAGTAGTGGCAGCCGAATTCGCAGCCGCGGTAAGGATTGATGGTCCAGCGAAACGGCATGCGCGGCGATTCGCAGCGGTTCAGCAAGCTGCGGGCATCGAGCGTGCGGTACTCAACCTGATGGCCTTCGGAAAGCGCCTTGCTTTCGGCGGCAAGCCGCGCGATGCCGACCAGGCGCGGAGGCTGGTCCTGCGGGGAAGGGAACGGGAGTGCGGCCGAAGGCGTCATGACTTTTCGCCTTTTGTTCGCCTAACGTAACGCCGGGCCTCCGTGGCTGTCAAGCCCATTCCCGTGCAAAGAAAAACGGCCCAGGTTTCTGGGCCGTCCGGTGCTTGGAGCCTCAGTTCGAAGGCTGTTGTGCAGCCGCTTCGGCTGGTTTCTCGAACAGCTTGGGATCGATGACCGGATTAACCTCCAGTTCCAGCTTCTCGCTTGAGCCCACCTCTGCGCCGTTGTCGGTTGACTTGGATTTAAAGGGCACGCGCAGCCCGTCGACCTCGCGCCAGTCGGAGTAGTCTTCAACACGGTCCACGGGTCCGGTCATGCTGGACGCACGGTAGGCGGCTCGCAACACTCTGCCGCTCTGCGGATCGACATACCAGCGCAAGGGGGTGCCGTCGGCGTTGATCTCCAGGACGGCCGCTTCAGTCTCCCCGATTTTCTCCGTGCCCGCTGCCGCGAAGACGAACTTGGGGTTTTCCACATTCTGGGCGATGAAGACCAGGTCGCGCTTGATGTCGCTGACGCCCTCCTGCTTCATGGGGCCCGGAACTTCCCGCGGAGGCATGCCTCCCATGGCCATGAAGGACGCCTCGGGTGAGATGACAATGGTCATCTCGCCCATGGGCAGAGTGACTTTCGTCCAACTGCGGTCCGGGTACACCACGATGCCTTCCTCGCGGAAGGCCATCTCGCCCTGCGGCGTCTTGTTGATAGAGGTCCCTTTTCTTCGGATTGCCTTGATGGCGCGCAGCTTCTCGGCCCCGCCCAAAGCCTGCACCACCTTGGCTGCCAACGCCTTGCCCTCCGCGTTCGAGCCCGCCACCGCCGGCGTCTTGGGTCCGGCTTCCGGTATGGTGACGTCGAGCGCGGTCACGGTTCCCAGGCTGGCCAGAGGCTTGTCGAAGTCCGCCGCTTTGCCTACCACCAGGACCGCCAGCTTGTCTTTCTGAATGTATTTCCTGGCGACGCGGTTGACATCGTCCACAGTCACCTTCTCGATTGCGGCCTGGTAGCGCTCCAGGAAGTCGGCGGGGTACCCGTAGAATTCCAGCCGCATCCTCTCCCTCAGGACTTTTCCCTTGCTATCGAAGTTGAAGACGAAGGAGTTCAGGATGCCGTCTTTGGCCCGCTTGAGCTCTTCCTCCGTAGCCGGCCTGGGTCCGAGGAAATTGTCGATCTCCTCGTACAGAGCGTGAATGGCCTCGACCGTGGTGTTGCTCTTGGTGCTCATGGTGATGCTGAAGAGCCCGGGATGGTCGAAGGCGCTGCGCACACCTCCGCCGACGGCATAGGCCAGGCCCTTGCGCGAGCGGATGCTGGTGAACAACCGCGCCAGTGCGCTGGTGCCGAACACTTCGTTCATCACCTCGACCGCGAAGTAGTCCGGGTTGTCGCGCCTGATGCCCAGGTGGACCATGCGGATCTCGCTCTGGTTCACATCGTCCTTGGCGACGAAATACACGCCCGGCTTGGCCGGTTGGTACTCGATGGCAGCCGGCCTGGCCTGCGGTCCTTTCGGCCAGGCGGCAAAGGCTTTGCGCAGCCTGGCTTCCATGGCTTTGGCATCGAAATCGCCGACGATTCCCAGAATGATGTTGTTGGGATGGACATACTGCTTGTGCCAGTTCAGCAGGTCGTCCCGCGTGACCGCGGCTACCGTGGCATATTCGGTGTGGCGCGCGTAGGGATTTTCCGCCCCATAGCCAAGCTTGCTGGCCTCGCGGCCGGCGATGCCCTGCACGTTGTCATTGCGCCGCGCGATGGCCGTGTTCTCCTGCGTCTTGGCCAGTGTGATCTTGTCTTCTCGGAACTCCGGCTGCTGCAGCAGCTCGGTGAATATCGCGAACACGTCGTCGAAATCGCCCTTGAGGCAGGAGAAGGAGAGATTGGTGCTGTCCACTCCATCTCCGCTCTCCACGCGCGCGCCACGCGCTTCCAGGAAGTCATCGAGCTGGTCGCCGGTTTTGGACTTGGTGCCGCCCGTGCGCCAGACCTCGCCGTAGATGCTGACCAAGCCGACCTTGGCCGCGGGCTCCTCGCGCGAGCCGCCGCGGACTGTAGCCTGGCCCTCGATGAGCGGCAGTTCATGGTCCTCCTGCAGGAAGATCACCATGCCGTTGGGCAGTACGACGCGCACCGGCTGCTGCGGATGGAACGGAGGCAGCGGCGGCCGGCTGATCTGCTTCCAGTCGGTGGCCTGGCCGGCAGCGTGCCCGCAGGCCCACAGGCAGAGGGCCAGGAGCGCCGTCACGGAACGGAGTCGCCTGAGCTGAGTCATTACTGGCCTCCCTTCGGGGCGGCGGCCGGCTTCACCGTCTCAATCATCCCCACGGTGCGATTGGTGTCGCGAAAGACCGCGTTAGCCACGCGGCGGATGTCCGCTTTGCTCACTTTTTCGATGCGCTCCACCTGGCGGAACAGCTCGCGCCAGTCTCCGAAGCGGCGCTCGAAGGTGGCCAGTTGCAACGCCAGTCCCTGGTTGCTGTCGAGCTGCCGGATCAGGTCGGCCTTGGCCCGCGTCTTGACGCTCTGTAATTCTTCGTCGCTCACGTCCTCGGTCTTCAGGCGCTCGATCTCCTGGTGGATGGCATCCGCGCACTCCTGGTTGGTATGTCCGGGCGTGGGCACCGCGAAGAATGCGAACAGGTGCGGGTACTTCGCTCCGGGGAACGGACTGAAGCCGGCGGCGGCCACGGCGATTTTCTTATCCCGCACCAGCGAGCGGTACAGGCGGGACGTTCTTCCCTTGGAAAGAATGTCGCTGATGGCGTCGTAGACGACGTCGTCGGGATCCAGCACATCCGGGCGGTGGTAGCCCTCCAGATAAAACGGCTGCGCCTGGTCGCGCAGGATGACCGTGCGCTCCGCGTTCTGTGGCGGCTCCTGGGTGCGCACCGGCTCAGGCTTGGGTGTGTTGGGCAGCCTCCCGAAGTATTTCTCGATGATGGGCAAAGCCTCCGCCGCTTTGACGTCACCCACCACGGCCACCACCATGTTCGCCGGAACGTAATACTTGCGGCGGAACTCCTCCGCATCGGTGGCGGAGAAGGACATCAGGTCGGAGGCGTAGCCGACCACCGGCCGGTGATACCCGTGGGCCGTGAACGCAGCCGCCAGGAACTGCTCCACCAGCCTCCCCACCGGCTGGCTGTCGGTGCGCATGCGGCGCTCCTCGAAGACGACGTCGCGCTCTTTGTAGAACTCGCGCATCACGGGATGCAGGTAGCGCTCCGACTCCAGATAGGCCCACAGCTCGAGCCGGTTCACGGGCAGCGAGTAGAAGTAGCCGGTCTCGTCCCAGTTCGTGAAAGCGTTGACGCCCACTCCGCCCTCGCGCTCGATGATCTCTTCGAACTCGTCCGGTAAGGCGTACTGGTTGGCCTCGGCGATGGCGTCCTTCCAGGCTTTTTCCAGTTCCTTGACCTTGGCGTCATCGCGGCCCACGCGCTTCAGGCGCTCCCGATCATAGGCGGCAAAGGCCTGCTCCACTTTCTCCAGGGCCGCTTTTTCTTTGGCGTAATCCTTGGTGCCGATCTTGTCCGTGCCCTTGAAGGCCATGTGCTCGAACATGTGGGCCAGGCCGGTGATGCCCGGCACTTCCTGCACGGCGCCCACATCCACGTGGGTGAAGTAGGAGAACACGGGCGCTTCGGGACGCTCGCAGATCAGCACCGTCAGGCCGTTCTCCAGCTTCTTCACCGTGATGCGCTTCTCGAAGGAGGCAACATCCTGCGCCGCCGCGCTCAGCGCAGCCAGCAGCAGCACCGTCAGCAGATCGATGAGTTTGGGCCGTTGAAGTTTCATCCGACCTCCGAACGTTCGGGAATTTCCACGGGAAACGGTAGGAGCAACAGGCTAAATGGCGGCGAAAAACCGTGTCAAACGACTCGGACACCACGCTGGGACGAACTGTCGGCCATCCCGCACCCGAATTGCTATTCCTTTCTGCGTCTGATAACGCGCATACTTCGGTTATGGGAGCCGCAGCCCTTTCCGCCCCGGACCAGCGCCTGCTCGCCGGCTTTGCCGACTACCTGCGGGTAGAGAAGGGACTGGCGAGGCTGAGCATCGCGGCCTACACGCGCGATGTCACCCAGTTCGGCGAGTTCCTTGCTCGCAAGAAGCGCGGACTTGCCCACGCGCGCCGTGCCGACGTCCGCGACTTCCTTGACCACCTGTTCTCGCTCGCCGTAGATGGCCGGTCGGTGGCGCGCAAGCTTTCGACCCTCCGCCATCTCTACCGCTATTTGCTTCTGGACCGCCATGTCACCCGCGACCCAACGTTGAACATCGATGCGCCGCGCCAGTGGAAGGTGCTGCCCAAGTCGCTGGCGCGCGACGACGTAAAAGCCCTTCTCGCCGGCCCGCCTCGGGCGGAAGACACGCCGTTGGCGCAGGCCCTCACGCTCCGCGACCGCGCCATGCTGGAGATGTTCTATGGAGGCGCGTTGCGCGTCTCGGAAATCATCGGCGTCGGTCAGGAAGACCTCAAGCTCGACCTCGGCTACGTGCTGGTCCGTGGCAAGGGAGACAAGGAACGCATCGTGCCGCTGGGCCGTCCCGCGCTCGACGCCTTGCGCCTGTACCTCGATCAGGGCCGCTCCGTGCTGGCCGCAGGCAAGGCCTCGCCGCTGCTGTTCATTGCCCGCGGCGCCCGTCGCCTTTCGCGCCAGCGCGTGTGGCAGATGGTGCGCGCCTCGTCCGCTGGCGGGCGCCGTGCCAGCCCGCACATGTTGCGTCACAGTTGTGCTACGCACATGGTGGAAGGCGGCGCCGACCTGCGCACCGTGCAGTCCATCCTGGGCCACGCCGACATCTCCACCACGCAGGTCTATACGCACGTGGCCCTCGACCGCTTGAAGCACGTCTACCGCAGCCACCATCCGCGGGCGCGTGCCCGATTCAAAACCGCCGTGGCGAAGGAAAAGGAATGAGCAAGAGAAAGTCCAGCCCGCGCGGTCCTGTCCCGCGCGCCATTGTCCAGTTCCTCCGCGCGCTCGAATCCGAGCGCCGCGCCTCGCGGCACACGCTGCGCGCTTATCGTCAGGACCTGGGGCGTTTTGCCGCCTGGGCTGGCCCGGATGCCGACTGGCCCGCCATCGACCATCTTCGCATCCGCGCCTTCCTCTCGCACCTTTATCACCGGGGACTCAGCAAGACCTCGGTCGCGCGCGCCCTGGCCGCACTGCGCTCGCTCTATCGCTGGATGGCGCGTGAAGGCATGGTGGAGCAGAATCCCGCCGTGCTGGTCTCGACGCCGCGGCTGCCCAAGAAGCTGCCGCGCGTCCCTACGGTCGAGGAAATGAACTCCATGCTCGACGCTCCCATGGCCAACGAGACCGCCTTCCCCGAGCGCGACCACTTGATCCTCGAGCTGCTGTACGGATGCGGACTGCGCAACTCTGAGCTGGTCGGCCTCGATCTGGAAGATGTGCAGTGGTCGAACGAAGCTCTGCTGGTGCGCGGCAAAGGGAAGAAGGAGCGACTGGTGCCGTTCGGCGAGGTGGCCCGCGCCGCGCTCGCCGCGTACCTGCCGGTTCGGCGGGAGAGGCTGGCGGCGCTCAAGCGCTCCTGCTCCGCGTTGCTGGTGAATCGCCGCGGCGGAAGACTCACCACACGCAGTGTGGGCCGCATTGTCAAACGTATCGCGCTGGCGCGCGGTCTTTCCGCCGACGTTCACCCGCACACGCTGCGCCACGCCTTCGGCACCCACATGCTGGAAGAAGGCGCCGACCTGCGCGCCATCCAGGAGCTGCTGGGCCACGAGCGCCTCGCCACCACCCAGCGCTACACGCAGCTCTCCGTCAAGCACATGCTGAAGGTGTACGACGACACCCATCCCCGGGCAAAGTAAGAGTCTAACCACAAAGTCCACGAAAGTTCACAAAGGAAAGGAGCAAAGAAAGTCGCTGAAATCCCTTTGTATTCCTTCGTGTCCTTTGTGGTTGATGTTTTCAGTCTGCCGCTTGGTCCAACCGGTCGGCTTGGTCCGGTTCTTCTCCGCGCAGCTTCAGCCACATCGCAACCACGCGGGCGCGCAGCTCGCGCGTAATCTGGTCGTAGACCAGCTCCGGGTTGCCGCCCTTCTTCGGTGGATAGATGGGATCGCCGAACATGATCTTCAAGTCGGCGAACTTCTGGAACGGCTTGCCGCGCGGCCAGGCCTCGTAGAAGCCCTCCACCGCCACCGGGTAGATGGGCACCTGCAGGTGATAGGAGAGGATGGCGGCGCCCTTCTTGAACGTCTTCGGACGACCATCGATGGAGCGCTCGCCTTCGGGATACAGGGTGAGCACCATGCCGCGCCGCAGCCCATAAGCCCCGGCCCGCATCGCCCGCACCAGGTTCGCATCCGGGTCCACCGGGATCAGCTTGATGAGGCGCGCGATCCTGCGAAAAATCCCTTCGCCGAAAATCTCGCTCGTCCCCACGTAGAACATGTCTTTCCACAGACTCCAGGGCAACAGCGTCGGCAGGATGGGCGCTTCCAGGTAGCTCTGGTGGTTTGGGGAGAGCAGGAAGGGACCATGCTTCGGCAGTTTCTCGAGGCCGATCACCTTCAACCGGAAGGCGTCACGCAAGAACAAGTTGACGGCGCGTCCCAGCAGGAAGATGGCCGCGGTCGAGATGGGCCGCGGCTCCGTGATGGCCGTGACCTCGGGGTCGTCGGTGTCGGTGGCGAGCACGGCCTCCCAGCCGGGAAACGAGGCGCGCTTCGCGCCCTCGGCGCCCATGCCCTTGCGCACCGCATCCACCAGGTCGCGCACGGTGTAGACCTCGGAAACCACCGAATCGTCCACCGAAGCGCCCAGCTCCTGCTCCAGCGCCACCAGCAGTTCCACCCGCTCCATGGAGTCAAGCCCCAGGTCGAGTTCCAGGTTGTCGTTGGGATGGATGGATTCTTTCTTTTCACGAGCCGCCTCGCGCACCACGCGCAGGGCGCGCTGCACATCGGGCTCGTCCAGCCAGGCCGCGTCCTCGCTCGAAAGCTCGCGCACCGGGGACGCTTCGGCTTCGGCGGCTGCGGCTCCTTCCAGCACGCTCTTGCGGATCTGGTAGCGCTTCAGTTTGCGCGTGGTCGTGCGCGGCAGTTCCTCTTGCCACAGCTCGAAACTCAGGATGCGCTTGCTCGGCGGCAGTTGTGCCGAGAGCCCGTCCAGGTCGAAGCGGATGACTTCGCGCGTGTTGACGATTTTCTTCTGCTTGAGCAACTCGAAGTCGGGCACGATGACCGCGTGCAGCCGCTCGGCGAAGGGCTCGCCCGGCCGGCTTTCCAGGCCCAGCACGCATACTTCCTTGATCCAGGGCGACTGCTGGTAGTGCGCCTCAATCTCTTCCGGATAAATGTTTTTGCCTGAGCTGAGGACGATCACGTCCTTCTTGCGCCCGGTGATGAACAGGTTGCCGTCCTCGTCGAAGTAGCCCAGGTCGCCGGTGTAGAGCCAGCCGTCGCGCAGCACTTCCGCGGTGGCCTCCGGACGCTTGTAGTAGCCCTTCATCACGATGCGGCTGCGGATCAGGATCTCGCCCGCCGCCGGCCCTTCCTCGTCCTCGCTGGCTTGCGTGTCGGCCAGCCGCGCCTCCACACCGTAGAGCGGCTTGCCCACGGACCCGATCACGTTCTGACCGATGGGCGTAGCAAACGCTCCGCCGGAGGTTTCCGTCAGCCCGTAGGCCTGCAGGATGTCGAAGCCCATCGCTTCCAGGTCGCGTCCGATGGCCGCATCGAACCGCGAGCCGCCGGTGATGAGGAAACGCATGTGTGTCCCCAGCGCCTGGTGCGCCTTCTTGAAGAAGACTTTTCCCAGGTTGATGCCCACGCGACGCCCCAATCGCGAGACGCCCATCAGCACCCGGAAGGCGGCTTGCGCCAGAGCGCCTCGCTCCTTCACTTGTTTCAGGATGCGTTCGTGGATCAGGTAGAAGAACTGCGGCACGCAGCAGAACAGCGTGACGTCGCGCTCGCGCAGCGCGCGCATCAGTTCGCTGGTGTTCAATTGCTCCAGGTAGACCACGCGCGCGCCCGCGGCGAACGGCAGCAGCAGGTTGGCCATTTGCGCCAGCGCGTGGAACAGCGGCAGCACGCCCAGGATGGAATCCTTCGGCGTGACTTGGATGAACTTGAAGACCGCCTCCACTTCCGCCAGCAGGTTGTCATTGGTGAGGACGACGCCTTTCGGATCCGCCGTCGTGCCCGACGTGTAGAGCAGCAGGACCGTCTCGTCCAGCGCGGTGTCAACGGGCGTGAAGTCGCCCGGGCCAGCCGCGAACATCTCTTCTACGTTGGGAAAGCGGCCCTTGCCTTCAGCTTCCAGTTCCAGCAAAACAATCCGGCACTTCAGGCCCGAAGCCGCTCGTTCGCCCGCCGCCAGGTGTCGCCCATCCACGAACAGCACCGTGCTGCCGCTATCGGCCAGCAGGCGCGCCACCTGCTCCGGCTTGAGGGCGATGTCCAGCGGCACGGCCACCATGCCGGCCGCGACCGCGCCCAGGTAGGCCGCTACCCAGCGCGGTCCGTTGGACGCCAGAATGGCGCAGCGTGCACCGCGCTCCAGGCCCTGCTCCGCCAGCCAGCGGCCGATGGACTCGGCGTCCCGACGCAACTCCGCATACGTGTGCCGTTCCACCGGCTTTGCCGGATCGGAGCGCTGCATCTCTACCGCCACGTGGTCCGGCCAGCGCTCCACGGTTTCCAGGAACCGCCGGTAGAAGTTCGCCGCACCCACCGGAGCCGAAGCTGCCGGCGTCTCCAGTGCGAGCACAGTCGTGGTCGAATTGGCCACACTTCGGCCCATAGACGGTTAGATGCTACGCCTGCGCTGATGTGAAGACCAGCCGCGGAGTGACAATCGGGCGATTGTCACAAGATCGACCCCCGGTCCTTCGCCTTCACAGGTTCGTATCAGGCACGACTTCAGTCGTGCCAGAGAGGCTCACGTGAAAGCCGGCTTCAGCCGCTGGATAGTCGGCTTATGGCGCTGTTTGAGGTTGTGCACCTGCACGCCTCCCGTAGTAGGCACCAATGGAGTATCCAGCCGAGGCGAAGAACGGCATGCTGAACAGAATTTGCCCAAAACACTCATCGCTGTCCCAACTCAGCCATTCGTAGAAAGGACCGCCTTGCAACGCCCAAAGAGTTCCGGGAATTACCCAGACCCACTTTGCCTCGCCATCCCCGAGGTAGCCATTGATGAGCCGGCCGAAGACTCAGCCCTATGAGGAAGGGGCCGAGGTACAACGGCGGTTCGAATAAGCAGTCACCCAGATGGAGCCATCCTCTTGCCAAAGCGGAAGTGGGAGCACTGGGCGCGAGCAGCTCGATCAAGAGCCAAGGTGCAAGCACGACAAACAACGGCAGGGCCGTTGCGCAAAACGAATGAACGATGAAGCGCAGAGGCGAGTCTTCGTCGGGCAGCAGTTCGAACACGAGATTAGGCTGCCCAAGCTCCAGTACCCAACGCCACCTGCCAAGTGACAATCGGACAACTGTCACAAGCTAGAGCTAGAAGCTAACGGCTACTTCACAATCACCCCGCACGCGATTCTTGCACCGGCGTTGCCCGCCGGATCGGACTTCATGTCGTCGGCCTTCTCGTGGATCACCAGCGCGGTTCCGCCGTTGGCGAAGAGCGAGTTCGCCGGCCCTTCTTCCAGCGTTACCTGGTCATTCAGCAGACCGTGCCTCACATTGTCCTTACTGCAGCACCGGCCGTCCTTGTCCACCGTGATGTTGTACATGTCGCCGTTGTGGTGTCCCTCAGGGTTCTCCAAACCGTGCTTCTTGCCGTTGGGATTGAAGTGCCCCCCGGCGGACTTGAACGCGTCCTGCGGTGCCGCAGGGTCGGCTTCACACTTGGCGTTCTGATGGATGTGGATGGCGTGCTCGCCCGGCGGCAGGTTCTTCAGCCGCAGCGTGATGCCCACGCCCGCGTGGTCCTTCATTACGAGCGTCGCCGTGCCTACGCTCTCACCCTTGGCGTTCTTGAGTTCCACGATCTTTTTCGCTGGTTTGGATGCCGCCCACACCATCCCCACCGCGATCGTGACGACCCAAAATGCCCGAATCCCTGCCTTCATCGTATCGCTCCCTGAATAGAGAATTGCGGTTCCACGAAGCATCTATTCTATCGCGCCGCATCATTGCCCATGGCCCGAGCTAGGAGCTAGAGGCTAGTCGCTAGGAGCTACCCGGCCCCGCACCGCCTGCCCGGCCGTCTGCATCCAATGTGGTACGCTGTCTTCTGGGCACGCCTGTGCCTGCTGAAGGAACTTCCGATTGCTCAACGTCCTGCTGGCCAAGGTCATCGGCACCCGTAACGAGCGGGAGATCAAGCGTCTCCAGCCTCTGGTCGAGCGCATCAATGCGCTCGAGCCCGAGATCGAGCGCCTTACCGACGGCGAGCTGCGCGCCAAGACCGACCAATTCCGCGAGCGAATCCGCAAACACCTGGAACCCTACGAGGCCGATCTCGAGCGCGCCCGCGAACTGGGCCCGGACGAAGTCGAACGCGCCCAGAACGAGCTGCGCCGCGGCGAGCGCGAAGCCCTCGACGATCTCTTGCCGGAAGCTTTTGCCGTAGTCCGCGAGGCCGGCCGCCGCACCCTCAACATGCGCCACTTTGACGTGCAGCTCATCGGCGGCATGGTGCTGCACCAGGGCAAGATCGCCGAGATGAAGACCGGTGAAGGCAAGACGCTGGTGGCGACCCTCCCGGTCTATCTCAACGCGCTTCCCGGCCGCGGCGTCCACGTGGTCACGGTCAACGATTACCTGGCCAAGCGCGACTCCGAATGGATGGGCCAGATCTACCGCTTCCTCGGCCTGACCGTCGGGGTCATCGTGCACGGCCTCGACGACAACGAGCGCCGCGAAGCCTATGCCGCCGACGTTACCTACGGCACCAACAACGAGTACGGTTTCGACTACCTGCGCGACAACATGAAGTTCGACCTCTCGGAGTGCGTCCAGCGCGGCCACAACTACGCCATCGTCGACGAGGTGGACTCCATCCTCATCGACGAGGCCCGCACACCGCTCATCATCTCCGGCGCCAGTGAGGAATCCACCGACAAGTACTATCGCGTCAACCGCATCATCCCCAAGCTGGAACGCGGCGAAGAGATTAAGGAAGGTGAGAACAGGATTCTCACCGGCGATTACGTAGTGGATGAAAAACACCACACCATCACCATCACCGACGAGGGCTGGGAAAAGGTCGAGAAGCTCCTGGGCATAGGCAACATCGCCGACCCGGAAAACTGGGCCCTCAAGCACCACGTCGAGACGGCCGTGAAAGCGCATGCGCTCTACAAGCGCGACGTGCAGTACGTGGTGAAGGATGGCGAAGTCATCATCGTGGACGAATTCACGGGCCGCCTGATGCCCGGCCGTCGTTGGTCCGACGGGCTCCACCAGGCCATCGAAGCCAAGGAAGGCGTCACCATCGAGCGCGAGAACCAGACCCTGGCCACCATCACGTTCCAGAATTATTTCCGCATGTACAAGAAGCTGGCGGGCATGACCGGCACGGCGGAGACCGAAGCCGCCGAGTTCGACAAGATCTACAAGCTCGACGTCATAGTGATTCCAACCAACAAGCCGCTCCGCCGCGAGGAGCATCCCGACGTCGTCTATCGTACGGAGAAAGAGAAATACGAGGCCGTCGCCCAGGAGATCGAGCAGTTCAACGAATCCGGACGCCCGGTGCTGGTAGGCACTACCTCCATCGAGAAGTCCGAGCGCCTCTCCGAGCTGTTGAAGAAGCGCGGCGTGACCCACGTTGTCCTCAACGCCAAGTACCACGAACGCGAGGCCGAGATCGTGGCCCAGGCCGGCCGCAAAGGTTCTGTCACCATCGCCACCAACATGGCCGGCCGCGGCACCGACATCCTGCTGGGCGGCAATCCCGACTTCATGGCCAAGCAGGAGCTGGTGAAGCGCGGCGTGGCTCGTCCGTTGGCCGCCGCGGCCGGCAAGATCCAGGCCCGCGCCGAATCCGAGGACATGACCCTGTTCTATTACCAGGGCAACGAGTATGAAGTCCCCCTGGCGCAGTGGAACGAGGTCTTTGAGCACTACAGGCGCCAGACCGACTCCGAGCATGATGAAGTCGTAACTCTGGGCGGCCTCCACATCCTCGGCACCGAACGCCACGAGGCCCGCCGCATCGACAACCAGCTCCGCGGACGCGCCGGGCGCCAGGGCGATCCCGGCTCTTCGCGCTTCTACCTCTCGCTCGAAGACGACCTCATGCGCATCTTCGCCCGCGAATGGGTTTCCAACATGCTCAAGCGTTTGGGCATGGAAGAAGGCGTGCCCATCGAGAGCCGCCTCATCACCCGCCGCATCGAGGCCGCGCAGAAAGCCGTGGAGGCGCAGCACTTCGAAGCCCGCAAGCACTTGCTCGAGTACGACGACGTCATGAACAAGCAGCGCGAGGCCGTCTACGGCCTGCGCCGCCAGTTGCTCGAGGGACTCGACCAGCGCGACCTCATCATCGGCGAAGACGGCTACGTCGCCGCCATCCTCTCCGACCTTCTCGGCCAGTACTGCCCGGAGAAGGTCCACCCCGACGACTGGGACCTGACCGCGCTCAAGAACCAGCTCTTCACCCGCTTCGGCGTGGATATCCTCGCCGAGGGCATCCAGCCCGAAAGGCTCAACCGCAGCGAGCTCGGCGACGCCATCTTCGAAAAGCTTCGCGAGCGTTACGAGGCCAAGGAAAAGCTCATCGGCTCGGAGGCCATGCGCTACCACGAGCGCCTCATCATGCTCAGCGTCCTCGACAGCCAGTGGAAAGACCACCTCCTTTCCATGGACCACCTCAAGGAGGGCATCGGCCTGCGCGGCTACGGCCAGAAGGATCCTCTGGTGGAGTACAAGCGCGAGTCCTTCCAGATGTTTGAGGAGATGATGCAGCGCTTCCAGGACGAGACCGTCCGCTACCTCTACCTGATGCAGGTGGTCAGCGGCGGCCCGGAACTAGAGCGCCACGTTCCGGAGCCGGAGGCCGCGGAAGCTCCCGGCGCTCGCATCCCGTCTGCCCGCGGTTCAGCGGACGGCGGACGACGCCCGCGCGCCACCTCCATCGACGAGATCGAGCAGGAGTTCCAGCGCCGCAAACGCCGCGAACTGGAAGCCGCCCGCCTGGCCGGCTCCGGCGACTACCAGCCCGTCCAACAGGTGGTTCGCTCCACGGCCAAGGTCGGCCGCAACGACCCCTGCCCCTGCGGCTCCGGCAAGAAATACAAGAAGTGTCATGGCGCTGGTGCATAGAAGCACCTACTTCCTTGATGCTGTCATCCTGGCCGAGGTTGAGCGCTTGCGCGGCGTCTCAGCCGCGCGCCGAGATCCTGAGCGAAGCGAAGGAGCCCCCCTGGCGCGACTGCTTCCCGCGCGGGAAGCCCGAGCGAAGGATCTTGGGTTTGATTCCCGCCGCGGGCGCTAGACTGTCCGCTACCGAGGTGAAACAGAAATGTCCTGGCTCTACCTGCTCCTCGCCGGGGTTTTCGAGATCATTTGGGCCATCGCCCTGAAGTATTCGGAGGGCTTTAGTCGCGCGCTGCCAACCGGCATCGTCTTCACCGCCGGCTTTGCCAGTTTCTGGCTGCTTGGACTGGCCGCCGAGAGGCTCCCCATCGGCACGGCCTACGCCGTGTGGACCGGCATCGGCGCGCTGGGCACGGCGGTACTGGGCATGGTCCTGTTCGCCGAATCCAGCCACGGACTGCGGCTCGCCAGTATCGCGCTCATCGTCATCGGCATCGCCGGCCTGCGTCTGTTCGGAGCCCGCTAATTCCAGTGCTTCATGCGCGGCCAGCGTTCCTTCAGGTTGAGCCGCAGCCCGCGGCACAGGTGCACCGGTCGGCGCTCCTCCTGCATCGCGTAGGGATGGTCCAGCACCGCCACTACTTCCACCGCATCGCACACCTCACGCAGGTGCTCTTCCTCGTCCTGCAGGACGATGTAGTTCCGCTTCTGTTCCCCCGGTCCCCAGTAGAAATAGTTTTGGTGTGGTGAAGTCGCCTTCGGAAGTCCGTATTTCCTCCCCAGCAGGTCGATTGCTCCGGCCTCACCGTAGTTGTTGGCGAGGATTCCTGTCTGCGCTCGCTCCTCCGGAGGGAGCGCGTTGTACGCCTGCGCTACGGCCTCCACCATTTCCGGCCATCCGAAGCGGTCCCCGAAGTACTGAGGCAGCGCGCCCATGTGGCCCACCTCGGTCTTGGATGGGCGCAACCGCATTCTCTCCATGTACGTTACGGCCTGCTCCGGGGGCAGCACCGGCAGGAACCCCGGCGCCGACGCGACCCCCGGCAGGAGGATCAGTGCCACGCTCACTGGCCGCAGCCACCTCCATCGGTGTCGGTTCGCGATCTCATCGATCCACACGGCGCCACCGGCCAGAAGCATGGGGTACAGCGGTGCCATGTAGTAGGGTTTGCCTTTCAGGCCGATCATCATCAGCAGCACCGCCAGATAGGTCCAGCCCAGCAGGCGGTAACGCTGTCCGTGCTCATGGAAGAAGTAGAACCACAGGCCTGCCATCCACACGAGCACGCTCGTAGGCAAAAGCATCAGGATCTGCTGGAACACATATCCTGAAGGCGAAAACACCACGTTCTTCTGTTGCCGCTGTACGTTGCGTAGTCCCTCGATTGTGGGAAAGTCGTGATGTATTTGCCACACGAGATTCGGCAGGAACAGGAGTAAAGCGATTGCGCCGGCGATCCAGATATGCCGCTCACGGAACCTGTTCCGTTCATTCGTTAGCAGCAGGCCCGTGAAAAGTCCGAAGCCGAAGAAGAGGAAAGAATGCTTGGTTTCCAGTCCCAATCCAGCCAGCATTCCGAACAGGAGCCAGTACCTCGGCTCTTGCCGCCGGATCGCCAGCACCACGCAGTAGGTGCAGGCTACCCAAAGCAGTCGCTCCAGCGCCCCAGGACCGAGCAGGCTGTCGTCGACCAGGAACACCGGGGCCAGCAGCACCACCAGGCAGGCCAGCCCCACCGCAAAGCGACGTCCGCCCAACTCGCGGGCCAGCAGGCCCGTTAGAACTATCGTCGCGGCCCCCGCCAGGGCCGGCAGCACGTGGATCGCGAACAGCGAGTCACCCAACAGCATGCGCATCAGCCTGGCCAGCCACGCGGTCATGGGTGCCACGTCCACATAACCCCAGTCCAGATGTTCGCTTTGAGCGATGAAGTACAACTCGTCGCGGAAATATCCGTAGTGGGCTGCAGTTGCCAGATGGAGAACCAGTTTCACGGCAGCGAACGCCCCGATCACAATCAGTTCGCGGCCGCCCGCCACTCCTGGAACTGGACGAGACGAACTTTTCATGGCTTTGCTCTCCGTGGTTTACCGAAATCGAGATGGGCTCAATGCAGCATAGACGGAGGAGAAGACCTTTTGTCAGTTTTTCGCGTCACCGCGCGCACAGCCAAAACCGGCCACAATCGCGCTAGAATTGCCTCAGACTCAAGGAGGCGCACCATGGTCACCGCCCGGCTGGTCCAACTGATCGAATCCCGCTCCTCCGAACTCTCCCAGGGCTTGCTCAACAAGCTGCAGTCGTCCGAGCGGGCCAGCGACCTGCGCCGCTGTGTTCCCGTCGACGAGCTGGAAGAGCGCACCTACGAGATCTATCGCAACCTAAGCGACTGGCTGATGGGTAAGAGTGAAGTCGAGATCGAGCGGCGCTACCTCGAGCTCGGCGCCCGCCGCGCCGCTCAGGGCGTGGCCTTCAGCCAGTTCCTTTGGGCGTTCCTGTCCACCAAGCAGCACCTGCACGACTTTCTGCGCTCGGAGGTGTTCGTCGACAATCCGATGGAGCTCTACGGGGAACTGGAACTGGTACAGGCCCTCGACCAGTTCTTCGACCGCGCCCTCTATTACGCCGCCGTCGGCTACGAACGCGCCCGCAGCGCCAAGGCCGCCTGAGGCCGCAAACCAACCCGGGTTCTATGCGGGACGACGTTGGGGAGTCTTTTCATTGATTCACTGATTCACTTCTTTTTCACCGCCCGGAACGTCATCTCCTCCGCTCTGCTGCCCGTCTGCGCCTTCCACTTGAAAAACAGCCCGGCGTACGAATCCGTGATGTAGTCTTTCGGTGTCACGCCGAGTTTCTTTGCTACCCCGTCGATCCACTTGGGCGGGCCCTCGATTTCCGCCAGATCCCCGATGGGCGTCTCGTCCACCACCACGTGACCTCGCCCGTCGGTCCACTCGCTGCGAAACTTCTCATAGCGGAAGGTGGGCACAAAGCCCAGCGCCCGCAGCACAGCACCCAGCTTGCCGCCATCCTCGACAGCAGTTTCCAGCTCCACCCGCGTCTTGTGCCGCCCAACCTTCGCCGCCGCCTTGTGCGTCAGCGTCCACTTCCGCCCGTAGCGCCGTAGCCGCAGCAGTTCGCCGCGCCTGCGCAGAGCAAGGTCCGGCAGGTCGTAGAGCGTGTTCATCTCGTGCGTCCGCCGAGTGCGCAACCGGAACCCCGCCGCCCGCAGCTTCCGCACCAGCGCCTTTCGGTCGGTGATCCGAAGCTTGATCTCGACTTCTTTACCTGATTCCATGCGAGGAAGGAGTATATCGCCGGGTTGATTGAAGCACGACGCTCGGACAAGCAGGCAAGCTCAAAGCCTGGAATACATCATTGACCAACAGAGCGCCCGCGAACGTTACTTTGAACCAGGTGAGGTGCTGCCGCAAAATCTGCACACCGAGCTTGGAAGGCAAAGCGCCGCTGGATTGTTCCCAGCCTCAAGAGCCCTCAGCCAACTGCTAAAAGCCAACAGCCAGCTTATTTCTCTCTCTCCACTACAAACTCAGTCGCCCACTCCAGCGCCCGTCTGATCTCCGAATCCGGAAACTCGCCGAGGTAACCTCGCGCGGCCTCCGCATACCGATGCGCTTCCGCCATGGCCCAATCCAGCGACCCGTAGCGGTTCAGTATCTCCTGCACTTCGCTCAGGCTGACGCTGGCGAACGCCCGCTCCTGAAGCACCGTTTCGATCTTGCGCCGTTCCTCGGGCGTGCACTGCTCGAGCGCATGAATCACCGCCATGGTCACTTTGCCTTCGCGCAGGTCGCTGCCCACCGGCTTGCCGAGCACTTCTTCCGACGCTGTCAGGTCCAGGTGATCATCCACCACCTGGAAGGCCAGCCCCAGGTTGCGCCCATACTCCGCCAGCGCTTCTTCCTCGTGCGCCGGCGCCCCGCCCACGATCGCCCCCAGTCGCATGCAGGTAGCGAACAGGCACGCCGTCTTGCGATGGATCAAATCCAGGTGTTCGTGGAGTGAGATGGCTCGCCCCAGCGCCTCCGCCTGCATCAGCTCGCCTTCCACCATCTGCTGGGTCAGGTCGATCAGCACGTCCAGCACGCGGAAGTTTCGCTCCGCCACCGCGATCTTGAAGGCCTGCATGTACAGCCAGTCGCCGGCCAGCACGCAGCGCGAGTTGCCCCAGGTGCGGTTGGCGGAAGGCTGGCCCCGGCGCGTTTCCGCTTCGTCGATGATATCGTCGTGCACCAGCGTGGCGGTGTGGATGATCTCGACCACCGCGCCCAGGCGGACTACCGTCGCGCCGTTCTTGCCGTAGAGCTTCGCCGCCAGCAGCAGCAGGGACGGCCGGATGCGCTTGCCTCCGCCCGCGCGCAGGTGCGCGCCGATCTCCGTGATGGCCGCCGTGCGCGACACCGTCTCCCGCCCGAACTCGCGCTCGATCGCCGCCAGGTCCTCGCGTAGCAGCTCGAACACTTCCTTGCCCCGGGTTGTGGCCGGCGTGCTCACATCAATTGGTGCGGTAGTTGGTGAACTGCATATCGATGCCGAAGTCGCTGCCCCGCAGCAGGGCGATGATCTCCTGCAGCGTGTCGCGGTCGCGCCCGCTCACCCGCACCGTGTCTCCCTGGATGGACGCCTGCACCTTCTTTTTCGAGTCCTTGATGACCTTCACGATCTCCCGCGCCTTCTCCACCGGAATGCCCTGCTGCAGCGTGATACGCTGCCGCACCGTGCTTCCCGCCGCCGGCTCGACCTTGCCGTAGCTCAGCGCCTTCAGCGGCACGTGCCGCTTCGCCAGCTTCTGCTGCAGGACGTCGTTCACCGCCTTCAGCTTGAATTCGTCCTCCGAGCTCAGCACCAGCGCCTCTTTGCCCTCGATCTGGATGTCCGACTTCGAATTCTTCAAGTCGAATCGCGTATGCACTTCCTTCAGCGCCTGCTGCACGGCGTTCGAAACCTCCTGCAGGTCCACCCGGCTCACGATGTCGAAGGAATTATCCGCCATACCTAAGGTTCTACTTTACCTGTTCCGGTGCGGTTGTGCATCTTGTCGCTGCCCTCGACGGATGGTTTTGGAAGATTCGGAGAATACGGACGATTCCGGATTGTCATGTCCCAACCCGCGAGGGCCGGATTCGTCAGCTCAGCACGGACGTGCTGGGAACAAAGGGCAGGATGAGCAAGCCCTTGGGTGCGCTGCCACCTCCGCTTGAGAAGCAAAGAAAAATCCGTGTCCCACGTTCGCGCCGCTCGGCGCTAACCCGGGATGGCTTTCGTCCGCCCAAAGAACCAGTAGAAATTCTCTCCCGTCCGCACTCCCACCTCCTCCGGCGCCATCCCGCGCAGCTCCCCGATCCGCCGCGCCACTTCTTTCACGAACGCCGGCTCGTTCCTCTTCCCACGGTGCGGCACGGGCGCCAGGAACGGCGCGTCCGTCTCGATCAGCATGCGGTCAATGGGGACTTCCCGCGCCGCCTGCCGGATTCCTTCCGCCTTCGCGAACGTGACATTGCCCGCAAAGGAGATGAGAAATCCCATGTCCAGCGCCCGACGCATGTGCTCCGTCGAGCCCGTGAAACAATGCAGGATCCCTCCCAGTCCCGCCGGAGCCCAGTGTTCACGGATCAGCTCCAGGCACTCCTCCCAGGCACTCTCACTTCCATCCGACGGACGGCAATGGATCACTATGGGCAGCTTCACCGCCCGTGCCATTTCCATCTGGCGCACGAACACGGCGCGCTGCGTTTCATGTGGGGAATGGTCGTAGTAGAAATCGAGTCCGATTTCGCCCCACGCGATCACCCGCTTGTGCCGCGCCAGCTTCTCCAGTTCGGCAAAGTCGCTCTCTTCCGCCAGCTTCGCCTCATGCGGATGGATGCCCACCGTCGCGTACACCCAGTCGTACTGCTCGGCGAACCTGATGCCGCAGTCCAGCGACCCCGGCCCGGTCCCCGAACCGATAGCCACCAGCGCTTCCACACCCGCCTCGCGCGCCCGCGCAAACACGGCCTCACGGTCGGCGTCGAACTGCGGCATCTCCAGATGTGCGTGGGAGTCAACGAACAAAGTTCAGCCCTGCCTCAGTCATCGAAAATCGTCTGGCAGAAGCTTCAGGGCCACGAAGCGGCCAGGCACGCACTCACCACATGACTCGATGACCATGTCACCATGCTCTCTGCGCCTTGGTGTCTCTGGGGCTATTTCAGCTTGGCTCCCACCGGCACGTCTTCCAGGAACCCGCACAGAACCGGCGTGCCCTTCTCGCCCACGGATGCCGCCACAATCATGCCGTTCGACTCCAGGCCGCGCAGCTTGCGCGGCTGCAGGTTCACGACGATGACCACCTTGCGTCCCACCAGCGTCTCCGGCTTGTAGGCTTCGGCGATGCCCGCCACCACCTGCCGCACTTCCGTGCCGATATCGACTTCCAGTCGCAGCAGCTTGTCCGCGCCCTTCACCTTCTCGGCCACCTTGATCTCGCCCACGCGCAGCTCTACCTTGGCAAAATCTTCGATGCTGATGCGTGAATCGCCCCCTGCTGCCGCGGTCGCCTGCGCCGGAACCGCAACCGGCGTGGGCGACGCCGGCGCCGCTTCCTCCTTCTGCGCTCCTGCCGTCTTCGGCTGGCTCTCCATCTGTTGCATCCTCTCGATCACGGATTTTTCGGCGCGCGGGAACACCGGTTCCACCTTGCCCAGCTTGGTGCCGTGCTCAAGCTGGCCCCATTCCAGCTTGTCCAACCGGGCTTTGGCTACCGCGCCCAGCCCCAGTTGCGACCATATCCGCGCCGTCGATTCCGGCATCACGGGATGCACGAGCGCGGTCACCACCCGCAGCGCTTCCGCCGCCGTGTACAGCACCGTCGCCAGCCGCGCGCGGCTGTCTTCGTCCGTCTTTTCCCCCAGCGTCCACGGCTCGTTCTCCACCAGGTACTTGTTCACCGACGCCACCAGCGTCCACGCCGCTTCCAGCGCCCGCGAGAACTGGTAGTCCTCGAACAGTTCCCGATAGTTGCGGATCACTTCGCCGGCGGTCTTCGCGACTTGTTCGTCGGCTGCCGTGCGCGTCTGCGTGGCCGAGGGATACGGCACCTGCCCCTTGAAGTAGCGTCCGATCATCGACAGCGTCCGGCTCGAGAGGTTCCCCAAATCGTTGGCTAGGTCGGCGTTGTAGCGCCCCACTAGCGCATCGAAGCTGAACGCTCCGTCCTGTCCGAACACCACTTCGCGCAGCAGGAAATAGCGCAGCGCGTCCGTGCCCAGGGTTTCCATCACCGTCTCCGCCCGGACGATATTCCCGCGTGACTTCGACATCTTGCTCTCTTCGAACAGCAGCCACCCGTGCGCCAGGATGGTCTTCGGCACCGGCAGCTCCGCTGCCAGCAGGAACGCCGGCCAGTAGACGCAGTGGAAACGCACGATCTCCTTGCCGATCATGTGCACGTCTGCCGGCCAGTAGCGCGTGAACTTCTGCTGCTCCTTCTTTTCCGTCGAACCGAACCCTATGGCCGTGATGTAGTTCGACAGAGCGTCCAGCCACACGTACATCACGTGGCCCGGATCGTCGGGAACGGGAACGCCCCACCGGAAGGTGCTTCGACTGACGGAGAGGTCACGCAGCCCGCCGCGTACAAAACTCACCACTTCATTGCGCCGCGTCTCCGGCCGTATCAGCTCCGGCCGTTCTGAGTACAGCCGCAGCAGCGGCTCCTCCATGGCCGAGAGCTTGAAAAAGTAGTTCTCTTCGTGGACCGTTTCCGTGGGGCGGCCGCAGTCCGGGCAGGGATCGCCGGGCTTTGCTGCGTCCACGTAGAGTTCGTCGAACACGCAGTACTGCCCGCTGTAGCTTCCCTTGTAGATGTATCCCCGGTCGCGCAGCCGCCGCCACAGTTCCTGCGCGCCCCGCTTGTGTCGCTCGTCGGTGGTGCGGATGAAGTCGTTGTAGGCGATTCCCATGCGGTCCCACAGCGCACGGAACGCCGCCGAGATCTCATCCGTCCACTCCTTCGGATCGCGCCCGGCGGCTACCGCCGCCCGCTCCACGTGCACGCCATGCTCGTCGGTCCCGGTAAGCAGGAACGCATCCACCCCCAGCATGCGCTGGTAGCGCGCGATGGCGTCGCACACGATGGTCGTGTACGCGTGCCCCACGTGCGGCCGGGCATTTACGTAATAGATTGGAGTGGTGATGTAGAACTTGCGGTCCATGCTTGCGTTTGGCCTTTCTTTACGAAGCCTCGCCCGACTCCTTATCCAGGTACGCGCGCAGCGCCGCCTGCATCACCTGCTTGAGCGGGAGACTGCGCTCCTCGGCGATGCGGCGGCAGTCCTCGTACTCCGGAGCGTAATGGCTGACGGCGCCGTTCAGGCTCGCGACTTTCATGCGGACCTCGCCCCAGGGCGTCGGGACTCGGACTTCGCGGCGCGCCAGCACGCGGCGCTCTTCGCTGCGCATGCGCACCCCGAGAGTTGTTGTTTCCGCGAAGATGAGTTTGGCCAGCCGCTCGGCGTCGGCAGGGCGGGCCAGCACCGTCAAGAGCATCCCCGGGCGGTTCTTCTTCATCTGCACCGGTGTGCCGAAGACTTCAAGCGCACCTTCCGCCAGCGCGCGCTCCATCACGTAGCCGAAAACTTGCGGGCTCAGGTCGTCGAGGTTGGCTTCGAGCACGGTGACCGAATCGCGCGGCAACGCCGCAGCCTCTTCCAGCGCGTCGCCCAAGGTCAGGCGGACGACGTTGGCGTGGCCGGCGAAATCGCGCGTGCCGGCGCCGTAGCCCGTGGTCGCGATGGTCATTGCCGGAAACGCGGCAAAGCGGGAAGCCAGCGTCTTGACGATGGCCGCGCCCGTGGGCGTCACCAACTCAGCGTCGATTCCTGAGGAGTACACCGGCGCACTGCGCAGCAGTTCGACCGTGGCCGGAGCAGGAACCGGGAAGCGTCCGTGCTGGCACTCCACCGTGCCTCCGCCAATGTTCAGCGGCGAGCACACCCAGATATCGGCGGCCAGATGTTCTGCGCCCACGGCGGCACACACGATATCCACGATGGCGTCCGCCGCACCCACTTCGTGGAAGTGGATGTTCTCGACCGCGGTGTTATGGATCTTGGCCTCCGCCTCGCCCAGTGCCTGGAACATGGCCAGCGCCGTCCTCTTTGCGTGCTCCGAGACAGGCGCGTTCGCAATGATCTGCCGAATCTCCCTCAGCCCGCGGTGCGCATGCTCATGTGAGTGGGCGTGTTCCTGCTTCGAGGGTGCCCCACGCTCGCGCCCCGCGGTTGGGCGCGTACGTGGGTGAACGTGCTCGTGCCCGTGTTCGTGGCCACGATCATGCTCGTGGTGGTGCGAAGGACTCTCGCGCGGGCGGTCTTTTTCGCCATGGACGATCACATCTACTTTGATGGCGCTGATTCCCGAACGGGTGACCCGCGAAATCTCAAGCTTCGCGTCCAGGCCGAGCCCGGCGACGGTCTTCTGCAGCAGCTCCGGGGGCACGCCGGCATCCACCAGCGCTCCCAGGAACATGTCTCCGCTGATGCCGGAAAAGCAGTCCAGGTAGGCGATGCGCATGAATCAGGCGGCACCCTCGCGCCGAAATTCGATGATAGGGGAGCGGGGAGGCAGGGTCAAACCGCCTCAGTTGGGTTCACCACAGGGACACGGAGACCATCGGTCTCTACTCAGATGGCGCGACAGTTCAGTGGCCCAATCACGCTATTCTCCGTGCCTCCGCGTCTCCGTGGTGAAGGGTTCCCGTTTGCTATATTCATGCGTAGCCCGCAACGCCGTGTATCGCCGCTTCCAACTCGCTCTGACCGACCGCATCCGCGAGTTCCTGCGCACTGAGTACAGTCTGTCACTCGATGGAATGGTGGTGGAGCAGCCGCCGCGCATCGAATTGGGCGAGTACGCGCTGCCGCTTTCCTTCGAGCTGGCCAAGCGGCTGAAGCGTCCGCCGCGCAAGATCGCCGAAGAGATCGTCTCGGGCGTGGGGGCGGTGCCGGGCTTCGAGAAACTGGAGGTGGCGGGCGCCGGCTACATCAACGCGCGCGTGGAACGGGCAGAACTGGCCCGGGCGCTGCAGGCGGGCGAGGCTGCTGCCACGGGGGTGAAAGAAAAAATCCTGGTCGAGCACACCAGCGTGAATCCCAACAAGGCGGCGCACATCGGGCACCTGCGCAACGCCATCCTGGGAGACACGTTCGTGCGGCTGCTGCGCGCCTCCGGCCACGAAGTCACCACGCAAAATTACATCGACAACACGGGCGTGCAGGTGGCTGACGTCATCGTGGGATTCACGCGGCTGGAGAAGAAGTCGCTGACGGAGGTGGCGGAGCTGATTGCGCGGACCCCCAAAATCGACTTCCTCTGCTGGGACCTGTATGCGCGGGTCTCCGAATGGTACGAGCAGGACAAGAAGCACCTCGAGGCGCGCAACGAGACGCTGCACGCTATCGAGCAGGGCGGCAACGAGCTGGCGGAGATGGCCGACCTGCTCTCCACAGCCATCGTCGGGCGGCATCTGAAGACCATGGAACGGCTGGGGATCGAGTACGACTTCCTGCCGCGCGAGGCCGAGATCCTGCGCCTGAAGTTCTGGGACCTGGCATTTCAGCAGCTCAAGGAAAAGGGCGTGCTGCGCCTGGAGACCCAGGGCAAGAACGCCGGCTGCTGGGTGATGCAAAGGAAAAGCTCAACCGCGGAGAGCGCAGAGACCGCAGAGGAGAATCAAAAGGTCATCGTCAGGTCGAACGGCACGGTGACTTACGTGGGCAAGGACATCGCCTATCACTTGTGGAAGTTCGGGCTGCTGGGGCGTGATTTCGGCTATCGAAAGTTCTACCGCTATCCGTCAGGGCACTTGTGCTGGATGTCATCGGCGGACGGCGAGAAGGAACACCCGCACTTCGGCGGCGTAGCGGGCATCTACAACGTGATTGATTCACGGCAGGCGGACGCGCAGAACAACGTCATCGAGGCGCTGCGCGGACTGGGCTACACCGAGCAGGCCGCGCACTACACGCATTTTTCCTATGAGATGGTGGCGCTGACGCCGCGCTGCGCCGCTTACCTGGGCTACGCGCTGAGCGAGGACGACCGCGGCAAAGCCTATATCGAGGTTTCAGGACGCCGCGGCTTCGGCGTGAAAGCCGATGACCTGATGGACGCCCTCATCGGGGCGGCGCAAAAGGAAGTCGATGCGCGCCACGGCACGCTCAGCGACGGCGAGCGCACGCGCATCGCCACGCAAATCGCGATCGGCGCGCTGCGCTACTTCATGCTGAAGTTCACCAAGACTTCGGTGATCGCGTTCGACTTCAAGGACGCGCTGAGCTTCGAGGGCGAGACCGGCCCTTACGCGCAGTACGCCGTGGTGCGCGCCACCAACATCTTCCGCAAGGGCGAGACGACGCCCGAAGAAGCCCTGGCCGGGACGGTGGACTTCGAACGCTTCTTCAAAGAGCCTGCCGGGGACGAGATCTGGGAGCTATGGCTGGCGGCGTCGAAACTCTCGCACGTGGTCGATCTGGCCATCGCCACCACCGAACCGGCGCACGTGGCCAAGTACGCTTTCCAGCTGGCGCAGCTCTTCAACAACTTCTACCACCGCCACCACATCCTGCATGAACTGGATGACGAGCGGCAGAAGTTCCTGATGGCCACGGCCGCGGTTGTCCGGCGGGAACTGATTCGGACGCTGGACCTGATGGGCATCGAAGCGCCGCCCGTGATGTGAGGACACGGGCGGGTCCGCGTCCCGGGATGGGCCCGCCGCTGACATGAGGCGGAGTTGCAGCGTATACTCCCGCCGGCTGAAATGCGCCGGCCTCAGGGCCTGACAGAAGAATCAGTTCAGTTGCCGTCCACAGTCATGAAGAAGCTCGTCTTATGGCTTGCGTTCACGCTGGTATCTTCGGCGCTGAGCGTCGGCCAGAACACCGGCTCCGCCGCCGGGCTTCGTATCCCGGTAGTACTGAAGAACAGCGTTGATGCCCGAGGTCCGCTGGGCGCGACGGTGCTGCTGGAGTGCAGAGAAGACGTCCGAGTCGGGGACAACGTCGTGATTCCGAAAAAGGCCCGCTTGACGGGACGGGTCATCAAGGCGGTTCCATGGACCGACGACAGGCGCGAGTCCGTGCTGTCGGTGGTGGTTGAGCGTGCCGATTGGAAAGACGGCTCGCTCGAACTGAAGGCGTTCATCGCCGACGGCCTGCAAGTGATGAGAAACGAATGGACCCGTCGCTGGTCCGCCGCTCGTCCGCATATGTATGTCCCCTCCATAGACAAGAGCGTTTCCCTGCGCCGGGTGGAGGACCCCGAGATCGTCAGCGAAGTGGTTTCCGACAAGCACAATCTGAAAATGGACCCGGAAAGCAAGTTCGTTCTGGGCGACACCTTGAACCGTTAAGTCTCCTCACGGCGCCCGCCGACGGCGTGCGTTCCCCATGCTGACCAGCAGGTGCCAGGCGTCGCGGTATTTTTCGAGGCGACCGCGGCTGTGGCGAATGTGCGGATAAAGGGAAATGGCGTTGCGTGTACGGGGAATGGCCGCCATGGGAATGATGTACCACTGCTCCTGGGGGATTGCGAAGACGGCCAGGAAGTCGAAGTCGAAGCGGCGGTAGCGGACGGGTGGATTGCCGCGGGTGACGCGACAGATGTAGGAGCGGGCGTTGGTGTAGATGGAGGTGCCGCGCACCTGGACACGGTGCAGGGGAGTGCGACGGCCGACGACGAAGTCGAAGGGGGCGGAGTCGCCGTAGGGCTTGGAGATGGTGAGGCCATGGCGTGCGGCGCGGGCCATGAACTCCAGCTCCACCCACTCCCCGACCATCTTGGGAGGGCGGGTACGGGGTTTCATTGCGGTCTTCCCGAAAAGAGGATTTGAAGCCGGGAAAGAAAAAGGCCATCCGGGCGGAGGGCCTTTCGTTTCTTGCTTTCACTCTTAAGTATAGAATATCAAAGTCATAGGGACCATTGGGACAATTCTCTCTAAACTATATTCGGTTTGGAATCAGCGGGTTGGGAGGAAAATGACAGTTTGTGGCGCTTGACAGGAAAGCAGTGGCCAGTGGGCAGTGGTCAGTGCTCCACAAGGTACGTGTTTTGAATGGGTTATCACCGCAGCAGGCGCTCTTTCTCAAGCTGGTCCATGGCGGCCAGGGTTTGCAACGCGAGGAATGCGGTAATTGACGCGCCGGGCGAAACGGTCACGAGCCGGATGCCTGCGGCGACGGTCAGCCCTCGAAGCTTTTCACGAACTCCACCAGGCTGCGTACGGCGACGCCCGAGGGTCCCTTGGCGATCCAGGGTTTCTGCTCTTCGAGCCAGGCGACGCCGGCGATATCGAGGTGCACCCAGGGAGTGTCCTCAGCGAATTCCTTGAGGAACATGGCAGCGGTGACAGCGCCGCCCCAGCGTCCGCCGCTGTTCATGATGTCGGCGATGCTGCTCTTGATGGAGTCGCGGTACTCGTCGTCGAGCGGCAGGCGCCACATCTTTTCACCGGCGCGCTCGCTGGCCTGGCGGAAGCGGGCGTAGATGTCATCGTCGCTGGCGAAGATGCCGGCGTTGATGTAGCCCAGCGCGACCACGCAGGCGCCGGTGAGCGTGGCCGCATCGACCAGGTGGGTGCAGCCCAGGCGGCGGGCGTAGGTAAGGCCGTCAGCGAGCACCAGGCGGCCTTCGGCGTCGGTGTTGATGATCTCGATGGACTTGCCGGACATGGCGATCTGCACGTCGCCGGGCTTCTGCGCTTTTCCCGAAGGCATGTTCTCCGTTGCGCAGACGATGGCGATGACGCGCACGTTGAGCTTGAGCTGCGCGATGGCGCGCATGGCTCCCAGCATGGCCGCGCCTCCGGCCATGTCGTATTTCATCTTTTCCATGCCGTCGGAAGGCTTGATGGAGATGCCCCCGGAGTCGAACGTAATGCCCTTGCCCACCAGGCCGAGCACGGGTTTTTCCGGGGCGTTGGGCGGCGTGTAGCGCAGCACGATGAGGGCGGGGGGCTCCTCCGACCCCTGGGCGACGCTCCAGAAGGCGCCCATGTTCAGCTCCTTGATCTTGTCGGTGCTGAAGGTTTCGCAGGTGAGGTGCGGGGAGGCTACCTCCTCGGCCATCTTGCGGGCGCGGGCAGCGAGCATGGTCGGGGTCATGCGATTGCCGGGCTCGTTCACCAGTTCGCGGGTGAAGTTCTGCGATTCGCCGATGATGCGTCCCTGGGCGAGCGCGGCTTCGAGCGTGTCGCGACCGGAGGCGGCGGGCGCGACCACGGTGAACTCCTCGACGCGCTGGTCCTTGCGGTCGCTCTTGTAAGTATCGGGATCAAAGTCGCCAATAAAAGCGCCTTCGGCCAGGGCGCGCACGGCAGCCGCGGTCGCGTCCGGCGGAGAAAACGCAAGCCGGCGGATGGTGCGGGGCTTGGCGAAGCGCACGGCAGCACCCGCCGCCTTGCGAAGATCGGCAAGCGAGAAGTCCTTGGCCTTGCCGCCTCCGATGAGAAGCAGGCGTTTGGCCTTGAGGCCTTGGGGCCGGTGGACGAGCACCATCTCGAGGGCCTTGCCGGTGCATTCGCCGCTCGCGATGACGTCAGCGGCAGCGGATTGCACCGTGGACTCGGCCTGAACGGCAGGCGCGGGCTTGTCTTTTTCGCCCTGGTCGAGGACGACGGCGACCAGGCATTCGGTCTCGACAGCGGCGGCGTTGGAGAAAGAGAGTGTGGTGTTCATGTCGTTGGATGTGAGTGCCGCCCCTACGGGGCTCATCCATTGTAATGGCTGCTGTAATGGCTGCGCGCCCAGCACTTCCGCGCTGGCCTAATGAATCACGTCCGTGCGGGACTGGGACGAGCGCGACCAGCAGGTCGCGAGATCACCAGGTCACAAAGTCACCAAATCGTACTCCATGCTTCCGTGTCCCGGTGGTGAATCAAGAGCCCTTGCGGGCACGGGCGATGGCTTCGCGGGCTTCGCGGTCGGCGGTGCGGCGGCGTTCGGTCTCGCGCTTGTCCCAGAGCTGTTTGCCGCGAGCCACGGCCAGCTCGCACTTCACGCGCCCGTTGCGAAAATAGAGCCGGGTGGGAATAAGCGTCAAGCCGCGCTGCGTGACCTTGCCCGTGAGCTTGCGCAACTCCTCCTTGTGGACGAGCAGCTTGCGGGTACGCAGGGGGTCGTGATTGAAGATGTTGCCGTGCTCGTAGGCGCCGATGTGGGCGTTGAGCAGCCAGAGCTCGCCGTCCTTGACGATGGCATAAGCGTCCTTCAGGTTGGCGCGGCCGGCGCGGATGGCCTTGACCTCGGTGCCCACAAGGGCGAGGCCCGCCTCCAGCTTCTCCAGCAGGAAGTAATGATGGGCGGCGGCGCGGTTGACGGTGGCGTCGCGCTCGCCGGTGGCCACAGGGTCGCGTTTCGCAGCCCTGGGTTTCTCCGGTTTCAAGCGATGGGTGGGCTGGCGAGGCATCAGGACGAATGTAGCAGAAGCGGTGAGAGGCGGAGCCTTCCTCCTGCCCTTTCACAGCGGGAGCGACAAGGGTGGGCACGCACGCGGGAGGCGCTGAAAGGCGGTGCTATAATCCGAGTTCCCGCGCGGCGAAGGTCCGCGCCGCGCAAGGAGACTGATGATCCGTCGCCTACGCCTGCCGGCGCTGCTCGTTGTGCTGCTGCTGATGGCCGTGCCCGCCGCCGCCGACCAGGCCAAGAAGCTCTTCAACCAGGGCCGGGACGCCGAAGCCCGCGAAGACTACGTAGCCGCGTACGAACTCTACAAACAGGCGTTCGACCTGAAACCGCGGGAGCTGAAATACAAAGCGGCGCTGCAGCGCTCGCGCTTCCGGGCGTCGGCCGTGGTGGTGAAGCGCGGCCAGGAACTGCGCGACCAGGGACGGCTGGAAGAGGCCATGGCAGAGTTCTTGCGGGCGCTCTCCATCGATCCCTCGAGCGCCGTGGCACGGCAGGAGATTGAACAGACCCGGGCGCTGATGCAGAAGCCGGCCGGGGCGGCCGCAGCGCCGGTCGGCGACGACGTGCTGCGGCGCAAGGTGCAGCAGGCGGCCGGGCCGGTGGAACTGGCGCCGATCGCCAATATCCCCGTCAACTTGCGGCTGACCGAAGACACCAAGGTCATCTATCAGACGATCGCAAAGCTGGCGGGGATCAACGTACAGTTCGACCCCGACTATGTTTCGCGGCGCATCGCGATCGAACTGAACGGGGTGACGCTGGAGGAGGCGCTGGAGATCCTGGCGCTGCAGTCGAAGACGTTCTGGAGCCCGGTGACGCCGAACACCATCTTTGTGGCCGCCGACACCACGGCCAAGCGGAAGGAGCTGGAGCCGAACATCATCCGCACGTTTTACGTTTCGAACCTGGCGCAGCCCAACGAGTATCAGGAAATAGTGAACACCATGCGGACCGTGCTGGAGCTGAGCCGGATCACACCGCTGCCGACGCAAGGAGCGATCGTGGTGCGCGGGACGCCCGACCAGGTGGCGCTGGCGGAGAAGCTGATCAACGACATCGACCGGGCCAAGCCGGAGGTGATCGTGGAAGTGGCGGTGATGCAGGTGGCGCGCGACAAGCTGCGCAACCTGGGCATCCAGCCGCCGCAGAGCGCCAGCATGCAACTGCAGGGAACGACCACGACCACGACGCAGGGAGGAACAACCAGCACCACCAACACACCGGGCACGGTGACGCTGAACCAACTTGCGAATCTGGACGCCAACGACTTCCTGGTGACCATCCCGGCGGCGACGGCGAACTTCCTGTTCACCGATTCATCGACGAAGCTCATCCAGAACCCGATTATCCGGGCGTTGGACGGGCAGAAGGCGTCGCTGAAGATCGGCGACCGCGTGCCGGTGGCGACGGGGTCGTTCCAGCCGGGGATCGGCGGCGTGGGCATCAACCCGCTGGTCAACACGCAGTTCCAGTACATCGACGTGGGCGTGAACATCGACATCACCCCCAAAGTGCACGGCAGCCGGGAAGTGACGTTGAAGGTGATGCTGGACATTTCGGCGGTGACTTCGCGGGTGAACATCGGCGGGATCGACCAGCCGGTGATCGGGCAGCGCAAGGTCGAGCATGAGATCCGGCTGCGCGAAGGCGAAGTGAACCTGCTGGGCGGCATCCTGGAAGAGCTGGATACGAAATCAGTGAGCGGATGGCCCGGGCTGGCGCAGATCCCCATTCTGCGGTACCTGTTCTCCTCGGAAAACGTTGAGCACCGGGAGAACGAACTGGTGTTCGCGCTGACGCCGCGCATCGTGCGCGTGCCGCAGATCAGTGAACTGAACGTGCGGCCGGTGGCGGTCGGCACGGGAACCGGCATCGACCTGCGGCGAGCTTCCTCGGCGCCTCCCAATGCCATGACTCCAACGGCAGGAGCGGCAACACAACCGGCGGCACCGACCCCGGCGACGCCGCCGCAGGCGACTCCCGCGCCGGCGACGGACGGCGGCGCGCGCCTGGGTTTCGAGCCGGCGTCGGTGACGGCGGCTGCGGGCGCCACCTTCGCGCTCAATGTCGTGCTGAGCGGCGGGCAGGGCGTGTACGCGGTCCCTCTCCAGATCTCCTATGACGCCAATGCCTTGCAGTTGCTGAACGTCTCCAACGGCGGATACCTTTCGCAGGACGGGCAGGCGGTGGCGCTGGTGCACCGCGACGATCCGCTTGGGTCGCTGCAGATCTCGGCCAGCCGGCCTCCGGGCGTGGGAGGGGTTTCCGGCGACGGCGCCGTGTTCACCCTGACCTTCCTGGCCAAGACTGCGGGCCAGTCCACGGTGAGCATCACGCGGCCGGGAGCGCGCGACGCGGCCATGCAGGCCATCCCGGTGACGGCGACGACGGCGACGATAACGATTCAGTGATTTGGTGATTGGGTAATTTGGTAATTGAATCATTGAGTCACTACGTATCCCGGCGAGTTTCAACCCGTTCTCGCGCCATGACGGCACCATTCGACAGTGAGAGAATATCTGTATGAAGCAGCGGGCTAAAGCGACGCTGGCGGGGATGCGCGGGCTGACGCTGGTGGAGCTGATCATCGCCATCACCATCCTGCTGGTGCTGACGGGCGCGGCGCTGCCGCTGGCGCGCGTGCAAATCAAACGCCAGCAGGAGAAGGAACTGCGCCGGGCGTTGTGGGAGATGCGTGACGCCATCGACCGCTACAAGGAAGCGGCCGACCGCGGCGCCTTCCAGATCAAAGTGGGCACCGAGGGGTATCCTCCCGATCTCCAAACCCTGGTGGACGGAGTGGACGTGCAGGGCAAGAAAGTGCGCTTCCTGCGGCGCATCCCGGTGGATCCCATGACCGGCGGGACAGACTGGGGCCTGCGCTCGATGCAGGACGATCCTGACTCGCGCTCGTGGGGCGGAGAGAACGTCTTCGACGTCTACACCAAGTCAGAGGGCGAGGCCCTGGACGGGACCAAGTACCAGGAGTGGTAAGACACGTTTCTTTTCCCTCAGGGGCTAAAGCCCCTGTCGCTTAGAGACGGTTACGGCATGGTCGCTGCGCGAGTCGGGCTTGAAAGCCCGACCTGCCGAGCCGTGCCCTCCGAAAGATGAGGACGGGTTGGTGAAACGGGGTGCTATCGGACAACGCGGGTTCACCCTGGTGGAGCTGATGGTGGTGATCAGCATCATCCTGATCCTGATCTCCATCGCTGTCCCCATCTACCAGCAGACGGTGCTGCGCTCACGGGAGGCGGTGTTGAAGCAGGACCTGCAGACTATGCGGGAACTGATCCAACAGTACACGCTGGACAAGCAGCGCGCGCCGCAGTCGCTGCAGGATCTGGTATCCGCGGGATACCTGCGCGAGATCCCCATGGACCCCATCACGCGCTCACGCGAGACCTGGGTGGAAGTGCAGGAGGACACGCTGTTGAGCGTGGACCAGACAGAGCCGGGAATCGTGGACGTGCACAGCGGGAGTGAACTGGTGAGTTCGGAAGGCACCCCGTACAGCGAGTGGTGAGCACGATGTGCGAGATGTGCCAGTTCCAGTTCGCGATGGACCATGAGACCAAGGCCAAGGGCAACGTGCCGTGCCCGAGGTGCGCCAACTTCTACGTGCCGCCGGGCCAGGAGTCGTGCTACCACTGTTTCGCCGAGGAGAACCTGAACGAGAAATGCCGGCGATGCAGGCGGAAAGGCGCCAAGCGCCGGACGACAAGGGTGAATTGAGGCGCTACTTCATCCCCTCCACAAGGTAGAGGTCCGACAGGATGCGGCGGTAGGTATAGACGATGGTCTTGCCGTCGGGAGTGACCAGGAAGTTGTCCATGCGATACGTGCCGGCAGGATCGGGCGGCGCGACCTCCTTCCAGAATTCCTTGCGTCCGGTGAGGACGTCGGTGCGGTAAAGGCTGGCCGGCACGCCGCCCTCGCGCACGTACCAGGCCTTACCGTCGGCGGAAAGGCCTGCAACCGGTCCGGATGGACACGGGATTGGCCGTGCAGCTCCGCCCCTGATCGGCAAGAGGCTGCACTGAGAGGAAGCAACCGTGGCTACGGCGATGTGCTCGCCGTCCGGCATGGCGAAGATGCCGCGCGGCCCGCCTGGCACCGCCTCACTGGGAACCTCCTTGACCTCGCCGCCGGGGAAGTCCATGAGGTAGAGCTTGCGCTCGCCGGTCGGTGGCGCGGCGACCAGAAACAAGCGCTTGCCGTCAGGGAACCAGCCGGTTCCGAAGAACCAGATGTTTTGGACCGGAACCGGCTTGGCCTCACCGGCGCCCGTGGGAAGAATCGAAGCCTTGCCGTCGAGGTCGCGAACCATCGCCCACTTGGTATCCGGAGACAGGGAGAGGCCGAACCCGCCTCCCAGGCGCACCGGAGGAGAGCCATCCAAGCGGCGCAGGAAAACGGCATGTTCTGGCCCGCCGCCCTCGCCAGTCTCATCGAATAGGATGGTCTTGCCGTCGGCGGAAAGATCCCGGGCAAAGGAGCGGTCGAACCAGGACCAGTCGCGCCCCGTGGCATCCTCGGGAGACAGGGCGATGATGCCGCGGCGCTCGGACTCGTGAGCGAGCAGCATGCGGCCGTCGCGGCTGACATCGGCGAGCGTCAGGACTCCGACATCCCGGTGGACCACACGGACCTTGCCGCTGAAAGAAATCGCGTAAACCGAGCGCCCCGCTTCGCTGGCATCGTGGGCGGCGGTGTACCAAATCTCGTCCCCGGTCGGAGACCAGGCCAGCCCCCGTTCCGACCAGTTCTCCACCAGTCGCGTGACTTTCCCGTCCCGATCGACGACCGCCACGAAGCCCTGATCGTCCCCTGCACCGGGATGATCGAGGAAAGCGATGAGATCGCCCTTGGGGGAAATACGGATGTTGCCGATGAAGCCATCACGAGTGCTGTAAAGGGCCTTGCCGATGGGATACTCAAGCTGCTGCCCTCCCTGGGGCAGGTAGCGGACGACAGCGAGGGAGGAGCCGTCCGGAGACCAGTCGGCTTCGGCGACGTCCTCCAGCACCTCGCGGGGTGCGCCGCCTGCCAACGGCACACGGGCCAGCGTGCCCCGTGAGGCGAAGGTCTGGGCGAACCTGTGATTTAGGAGAATGGCCAACTCCCCGGTGGAAGAAATGGCCAGCAGGTCGGCGCCCGCGAATCCTAGGGAGCGCGATTCCGGGCTTTCGGGCCGGGTGGAGAATACCTCCATGGGTTTTCCGTCCCAGGTGGCGCCGTACACGATGGTCCGGCCGTCGGGTGCGAAGCGAGCTGTCCATACAAAGCCGCGACGAAACGTCAACCGATGGGAACCGCTCTGGGTGGGGGCCGGGCCGGTCGCAAGATTCCTTCCCGCCACGAAAGCGGCTGCGACCAGAGCCAGCAGGGCGGCCGCCGTCAGCAGGGGCCTCCAGCGCGCGCGGGCTTGGGCTTCTTCGGCGGCGCGCACGGCCGAGGTCGCACCGGAGATGCCGGAGAGACGTTCCAGATCGAAAGCAAGATCACGCGCGGACTGGAAGCGCTCGGCCGGGTTCTTCTCCATACAGTGGCGCACGATGTGCTCGGCGCCCGGAGGCAGATTGCGAACGGTGTCGGAGATTTCGGGCGGATCCTCGCGCAGAATGGCGCTGGCCGTGTCTGCGGGCGTCTCGCCGCGGAAAGCGCGGCGTCCGCTGAGCATCTCGTAGAGAATCGCGCCCAGGGTGAAGATGTCGGTGCGATGGTCGGTGGGCAGGCCGCGGACCTGCTCGGGCGACATGTAGCCCATGGTGCCCATCACCGTGCCCGGATCGGTCTGGCTGGGCATGGTAGGAGCGCTGGTGGCAGCGCCCGCCGTCTCCGCATGGGTGAGCTTGGCGAGGCCGAAGTCGAGGATCTTGATGCCGCCATCGCGCGGGAGAAAAAGGTTCTCCGGCTTCAGGTCGCGATGGACAATGCCCTTGTCGTGGGCCGCGGCCAGGCCGCGCGCGATCTGCATGGCGTAGTCCAGGGCCTTGCGCGCGGGAAGGGGACCGGCGCGGAGTGCGTCGCGCAGCGTCTCGCCTTCCAGCAGCTCGGTGACCACGTAGGGCGCGCCTTCGTGCACGCCCAGCTCGTAGACCGCCAGGATGTTGGTGTGGTTGAGGGCGGCGGCGGCGCGGGCCTCCTGCTCGAAGCGGCGCAGGCGATCGGCGTCCTCAGCGAAGCGGGCCGGCAGGACCTTGATGGCGACGTCCCGCTCCAGGCGGCGGTCCCGGGCGCGATAGACCTCGCCCATGCCGCCGGCGCCAATGAGCGAGACGATCTGATAGTTGCCCAGCGTCTGTCCCGCTGCGACGACGGGCCTGTTGCCGGTGGCGCTCACGCGTGGGGGCATCTTACGGACAGATCGCGCCGCGGTCAAACGCTCCCTGGCCCGTTGAATGCTCTCCGGGAAACCACTAACATCTCAGCCATGCCGGTGGAGACGGAGACCAGCAAGTCTGTCTACGCGCCCGTCAAGGCCCCGCGGGGCACGGCCATTTCCTGCAAAGGATGGGCGCAGGAAGCGGCCATGCGCATGCTCATGAACAACCTCGACGAAGAGGTCGGCGAGCGTCCGCGCGACCTGGTGGTATACGGCGGTACGGGGAAAGCGGCGCGCAACTGGGAGTGCTACCACGCCATCGTCGCCGCGCTAAGGGCGCTGGAGAACGACGAGACGCTGCTGGTGCAATCGGGCAAGCCGGTGGGCGTCTTCAAAACCCACGACTACGCGCCTCGCGTATTGATCGCGAATTCCAACCTGGTCGGCCACTGGTCGAACTGGGAGAAGTTCAACGAACTCGAGCGCGCGGGCCTGATGATGTACGGGCAGATGACGGCAGGCTCGTGGATCTATATCGGATCACAGGGCATCGTGCAGGGGACGTTCGAGACGTTCGCCGCCGCGGGCGAAAAGCATTTCGGTACGCTGGAAGGGAAGCTGGTGGTCTCGGGCGGCATGGGTGGGATGGGCGGCGCGCAGCCGCTGGCCGCCACCATGGCGGGCGCGGCGTTCCTGGGTGTGGAGGTGGATCCGGAGCGCATCAAGAAGCGCCTGAAGACCGGCTACTGCGACTTCATGGTCAACTCGCTGGACGAGGCGCTGCGCATCCTGAAGAACGCAGTGCGCAAGAAAGAGGCCGTCTCCGTGGGGCTGGTGGGGAACTGCGCCGACGTGATCCCGGAACTGGCGGAGCGCGGCGTGGTGCCCGACCTGCTCACCGACCAGACCTCGGCCCACGACCCGCTGAACGGATACATCCCGCAGGGGCTGACAGTTGAGCAGGCAGCGGAATTGCGCCGGCGCGATCCCAAGGGCTACCTCGAACGGTCGCTCGATTCGATTGCGCGGCACGTCGAGGGCATGCTGAAGCTGATGCGCATGGGCGCGGTGACCTTCGACTACGGCAACAACATCCGAACCTTCGCGTTCCAGCGTGGCGTGAAAGACGCCTATGCCTTCCCCGGATTCGTGCCGGCATACATCCGGCCGCTGTTCTGCGAGGGGCGCGGGCCGTTCCGCTGGGTGGCGCTGTCGGGCGATCCCGCCGACATCGCCGTGACTGATGACCTAGTCCTGTCGATGTTCCCGGCGAACCCCATTCTCGACCGCTGGATCAAGCTGGCGCGCAAGCGCATCAAGTTCCAGGGACTGCCGGCGCGCATCTGCTGGCTGGGGTATGGCGAGCGCGCGCAGTTCGGCCTGGCCATCAACGACCTGGTCAGGAAGGGCAGGCTCAAGGCGCCGGTGGTCATGGGGCGCGACCATCTCGATACCGGCTCGGTGGCGTCTCCGTACCGCGAGACTGAAGCCATGAAAGATGGCTCAGACGCCGTGGCCGACTGGCCTCTGCTTAACGCGCTGCTGAACACGGCGAGCGGCGCGAGCTGGGTCTCCATTCACAACGGAGGCGGCGTGGGCATCGGGTACTCGCTGCACGCCGGGCAGGTCACCGTGGCCGATGGCAGCGAGGCCATGGCGCGGAGGATCGAGCGTGTTCTGACCAACGACCCCGGCATCGGTATCGCGCGGCACGCCGACGCAGGGTACGAAGAGGCGATCGGGTTCGCGGAAAAGAGGGGCGTGAACATACCGATGCGGCGAAAAGAGTAATGGCCAAGGCCTCCCCGCTCCTCCTCACCAACATCCGCCAACTGCTCACCGTACGCTCGCCGAATCCCAAATCCACAGGGCCGCGCCGCGGGGCGGAACTGAACGACGTCGGGTTGATCGAAGACGCGGCTGTGCTGTGCGCCGAGGGGAAGATTGCCGCGGCTGGCAAGCGGCGCGAGGTGGGGCGGCATCCATTGCTGAAGTCGAAAGGGAAGGGAAGAGTCCGCGAATATGACTGCGGCGGCGGCGTAGTGCTACCCGGCTTCGTGGATGCGCACACGCATCCGGCGTTCGTGGCGCCGCGGCTGGTGGATTTCGAGCAGCGCGTAGCGGGCGCGAGCTATGAGCAGATCGCGGAGAAGGGTGGCGGAATCCGGTCCAGTGTCGAATCGGTGCGCAAGGCGACGGTGAAAGAGCTTGCGGAACGAGTGCTCGCCGCGCTCGAACACATGGGCGCGCAGGGCACTACCACGGTGGAAGCGAAGTCAGGCTACGGGCTGAGCACCCAGGCGGAACTGAAGTCGCTGGAGGCCATCGCACAGGCGGCGCAGCGCTGGCCGGGCACGGTGGTGCCGACGCTTCTGGGCGCGCACGTCGTCCCGAAAGAATTCCTCGGCAAGCCGCAACAGTATGTGCGCGAGGTCACAAAGAAGATGATCCCGCAGGCGGCGAGGCGCAAACTGGCGGCGTTCGTGGATGTTTTCGTCGACCACGGTGCATTCTCGCTCGCCGATGCCGAGCAAATCTTCGAAGCAGCCACTGGGCACGGACTGGGTGTGCGGGTACACATCTGCCAGTTCACCGCCAACTCGGTGTGGCCGCTGCTGCGGTTCCATCCCGCGTCGCTCGATCACATGGACAACGTCATCGAGGAGGACCTGCCGCAACTGGAGCGACACGGCACCATCGTCACGCTGGTGCCGGCGTCGAACTATTTCCTGGGTCTGGGGACGTATCCGCCGGCGCGGCGGATGATCGACGCGGGCGTGGCGGTGGCCCTGGCCACCGACTACAACCCCGGCACCGCACCCACGCGCAGCATGCCCTTCGTGCTTTCGCTGGCCTGCACGCAGATGAAGATGACGCCAGCGGAGGCGATTGCGTCGGCGACGATCAACGGTGCGCATGCGCTGCGGCTGGCGCACCGCACAGGCTCGATTGAACCCGGCAAGGACGCCGATTTCGCCCTGTTCGACGTCGCTGACTATCGCGAGATTCCGTACTGGATCGCGGAGAATCGTTGCCGGGCGACCGTGTTCGGCGGCCAGCTCTGCGTTTGACGATTTTTCGGCTGTCGCTTCTAATGAAAGAGCCGCTTTTGAATCCCCGGCTGGAGTTCCGATGAGAACGACCGCAGTCTTTTGTCTGTGCTTTGTCCTGCTGTCGCCCGCATTTGCCAGGCGCCTTCCAGGCAACGTAGTTCCAGAACATTACGAGCTAACCTTCAAGCCCGACTTGAAGGCGGCGAAGTTCGCCGGTGAGGAGACCATCCGCGTCAACGTGGCGCGGCCCACTTCGACCGTGACACTGCATGCGCTGGAGATCGAGTTTCACGAGGTCACGATCGCGCAGGCAGGCAAGAAGCAGAAGGCCGAAGTCGCTCTCGATCCCAAGGCCGAGACGGCAACGTTCGCCGTCGGCAAGGCGCTCCAGCCCGGCCCGGCGGAGATTCACGTCCGTTACGCGGGCATTTTGAATGGCCAGTTGCGCGGCTTCTACCTGAGCAAGGGCAAAGGGCGCAACTACGCCACCACGCAGATGGAGCCCACGGACGCGCGGCGCGCGTTCCCATCCTTCGACGAGCCGGCGTTCAAGGCGACGTTCGCCATCACCCTGGTGGTGGACCAGGGTGATACCGCGATTTCGAATGGCCGCATCGTGTCGGATACGCCGGGACCGGCGGCCGGGAAGCACACCCTGCGGTTCTCCACCACGCCGAAGATATCCACGTATCTCGTTGCCATGGCAGTGGGCGACTGGAAGTGCTCGGAGGGAGCGGCCGACGGCATTCCCATCCGCATCTGCGCAACGCCCGAGAATGCTCACCTGACGAAGTATGCGCTGGCTGCGGCCGAGCAACAGGTGGCGTACTTCAATCAGTACTTCGGCATCCGCTATCCGTTCGAGAAGCTGGACGTGCTGGCGGTTCCGGATTTCGAAGCCGGCGCCATGGAAAACGCCGGCGCCATCTTCTATCGCGAGAGTTCGCTGCTCGCCGATGAATCTACGGCCTCGGCAGCAACCAAGCGCGGCATCGCAGGCATCCTGGCGCATGAGATCGCGCACATGTGGTTCGGCGACCTGGTGACCATGAAATGGTGGGATGACATCTGGCTTAACGAAGGCTTCGCCACCTGGGCAACCAGCAAACCGCTGAAGGCGTGGAAGCCGGAATGGCAGCGTGAAGTGCAGGACGTGTACTCCTCGGGAACCGCGCTGTCGCTCGATTCCCTGGCCAACACGCGGCCCATTCGCCGGCAGGCGGAGACGCGCGAAGAGATCAACGAACTGTTCGACGGCATCGCTTACTCGAAGACGGCCGCGGTCCTGCGCATGGTGGAGAACTACTTGGGCGAAGAGACGTTCCGGCGCGGTGTGCAGGCCTATCTGAAAAAGCACTCCTATGCCAACGCCACCGCAGAAGACTTCTGGAACACCCTGGCGCAGGAGTCCGGCAAACCGGTGGATGCCATCATGCGCAGCTTCGTGGACCAGCCGGGCACGCCCCTCATCCGTGTGCGCGTTACCTGCGAGAAGCACGGCGGAATGATCGAGGCCCAGCAACAGCGCTTCTTTTTCGATCGCCAGGCGTTCGAAAAGGGAAGCGATTCGCTGTGGCAGGTACCCTTGTGCCTGCGCGGGCCGGGCGATGCGGCTCCGCGGTGCGAAGTCATGACGCAGCGCAAGCTGACGTTCATCGAGGAGAGCTGCCGGCCGTGGATGCTGGCCAATCCCGCCGGCACCGGCTACTACCGCGTGGCCTACGACAGCGAGTCGCTGCGCAGCCTGGCGCACGCGATGCAGGCCGAACTGAGCCCCGGCGAGCGGCTTTCCCTGCTGAACGACCAGTGGGCGCTGGTGCGTGTGGGCGAGCAGCAGATCGGCGATTATCTGAGTTTTGCCGAGGGCTTCCGCGACGAGCGCACACGGGTGGTGATGTTCACGCTGACCGGGCGGCTGGATTACATCGGCGATTATCTGCTGAACGATGCCACGCGGCCGAAATACCAGGCCTGGGTGCAGCACCTGCTGCGCCCCACGGCACAGAAGTTGGGATGGCAGCCGCGAGCCAGCGAAAGCGACGAAGTCCGCAGCCTGCGGGCTTATGTGCTTATGACGATGGGCCGCACTGGAGGCGACCCGGAAGTTCGGGCGCAGGCGCGCGAGCTCGCCGAGCAGTACCTGGCTGACCCGAAGTCAGTGGACGCGACGCTGGCCGAAACCGTGCTCAGCCTGGCCGCGCTGGATGGCGATGCCGCACTCTACGATAAGTATCTGGTGAAGATGGAAAGTGACCTGGCGCCGGAAGAGCGCGAACGCTATCTGGATGCGCTGACGTACTTCACCGACCCGGCGCTGGTACGGCGGTCGCTGGAGTATGCCGTCTCCGAAAAGATGCGCAACCAGGACTCACCCGGCTTCATCGAGGAGATCCTCGAGCACCGGGAAACGCAGGCCGTGGCGTGGGACTTCGTGAAGGCCAACTGGCCGCGGGTGGAGGCGGCGCTCACCATCGGAAATGCGCGCGATGTGGTGCGGGCCGTGAGCACGTTCTGCGAAGCCCCGGCGATTGCAGATGCCAGGGCCTTCTTCGCCGCCCATCCCGTGCCGGCGGCCGAGCGCACCATGCGCCAGGCGCTGGAGACCGCTAGCAACTGCATCGATCTGCGCGCGACCCAGCAGCAGAGCCTGGCGGCGTGGCTGGCGGGGCGGGCCGAGGGAGCGGGAAGATAGGCTCTAACTACGGGGGGAATTTCATCCGGCGCAATAGGTCCTGGAAGCGCGCGTCGGAGCGCAGCGAGGCAAGCCGCGGGTCCATCCTCGCATAGGCCACCGGAGTGGACCGCTCGTTGTAGGCCCTTTCGAGCCAGTCCAGCGCCTCTTTTTTCTGCCCGAGTCCGGCAAAGACCAACGCCACCTGGTAGGAAGAAACATACTTCTGCCTGGATTGGTCCTTGAGTTCGGCGATGATTTGCTTCGCCTTGCCGACGTCTCCCTGAACCGCGTAGGCGTGGCCCAGCGAGGCCTTGATGTTCAAGCTGCCCGGAGCCAACGACTGAGCCCTCTCGAAGGCGGCGATGGCCTGCTTGTACTGTCCTTTCTGTTCATAGGCCAGGCCCAGGCCCCAGTAGCCGGTCGGGAATTTGGGATCCATTTCCAAAATTTCCTGCAGTTGGACGATCGCCACATCGTATTGACCGGCGAAGTACGCCAGCATCGCCAGGTTGCCTCGAGGCGAGAGCGACAGCGGTTCGAGCTCCTGCACACGCTGCATTTGTGCCCGAGCCTCGTCGAGCCGGCCCAGCATGCCCAGCAACCTGCTGTAACGTGCGTGCGCAGCGCTGTAGTTGGGGTTGAGTGCGAGCGCGCGCTGGAACTCCCTTTCTGCGCCCGCCCAGTCCCAGTCGTAGTAGGCAAGCGTGTAGGCGAGCGAGGCGTGCGCTTCCGCCAGGTTGCTGTCGATCTCCAAGGCACGCAGCGCAGCCGCTTGGGCCTTGGGAAAAACCTCGCTGGGAGACGAGCGGGTGTAAAAGGGAAGAATGCCGTAGTAGTCGGCCAGACCTGTGTAGGCGGGCGCGTACTGCGGATCCTTCTGCACGGCCTGCTGAAAGTACGCCAAAGCCTTCTCCAGCCCAGCAGGGTCGCCCTTCTCAAGATGGAATCGGCCGAGGAGATAGGCCTCATGGGCGTCAGGGTTCACGGCTCGGGCGCTAGCCAGTCGCGCCTGTTCCTGCGGCGTGAGCTTCACCCGGATTTCGCCGGCAATGCTGCGGGCCAATTCCTCCTGCAAGGTAAGAACGTCGCTCAACTGGCGCTCGTAGCTCCGCGCCCAGAGGTGGCGGTCTGTCTGGGCCTCGATCAACTGCGCGCTGATTCGCACCCGCCCACCGGAGCGCTGCACCGAACCTTCGACGACTGCATCCACGTTCAATTCCCTGGCGATCTGCGGCAAGGGCTTCTTCGCTCCCTTGTACTCCATGACGGAAGTCCTGGAGATGACCCGCAGCGCGCTGATCTGCGCCAGGTCGGTGATGAGGGCTTCGGTCATGCCGTCGGCAAAGTATTCCTGCTCGGGATCTCCGGAAAGGTTGGCCAGAGGCAGCACAGCGATGGACTTGATCTGCGGTGCCGCGGCCTTGCCCAGCAGACGGTCGCGCACGCCGCCAAGGTTCGCAATGGAAACAGCGGCAATGAGCACGACCAGGCCCGCGACCGACACGGCTGCGAAGGTTTTCCAGCGCTTCTTTGCGGGCAGGCCGACTGCCACCACTGCGGTCGCTGCTGGGGCTGCGAGCCGCCGCAGGTCTACTGCCAGCTCTCGAGCCGACTGGTAACGATTGTCCGGTTCCTTTTCCAGGCACTTCAGGATGATGTCTTCGAGTTTGGGCGAAAGTTCGAACTTGAGTTGCCGCGGGGAAGGTGGCGGAGTGTGCTGGATGTCTCCCGCCAGGGCGGTAGAGAGCTTGGCGTCAAACGGACGCCGCCCAGTCGCCATTTCGTACAGCACTGCTCCCGCCGCCCATATGTCCGAGCGCGCGTCTGCCGTCTCGCCGCGCAGCTGCTCCGGCGCCATGTAGGGGAGAGTTCCCGTAACGCTCTGCGTTTCGGTCACACTTTGAGTGACATCGGCGTGAGTAACCGGTTGCAGCAGCTTGGCCAGTCCGAAATCCAGGATCTTCAGCCGTCCGTCCGGTGTCACGCGCAGGTTTCCCGGCTTCAGGTCTCGGTGGATGATGCCCTGCTCATGCGCCGCCGCCAGCCCTTCCGCAAGCTGCTGTCCCAGTCGCAGCAGGTCCTTCTCCGGTAGAGCTCCTGAGACCAGCTTCTGGTCGAGCGTGACTCCCGGAATCAGCTCCATCACCAGGAAGTCCACCCCATCCTGGGTGTCGAAGTCGAAGACCGTTTCGATATTGGGATGATTCAGTTTTGAGAGTGTGAGAGCTTCTTGACGGAAGCGCTTGCGGGCGGCTTCGTCAACAAGCGTGCTGGCAGGCAGGACCTTCAGAGCAACGTCGCGGTCTAGCCGTTCGTCATGAGCGCGGTACACGACGCCCATCCCGCCCGCTCCGATCTGCTCCAGGACACGATAGTGGCCCAGCGTCTGGCCGAGCATGCCACGCCCCCAGCGGGATGTTAGGTCGCGCGGGGAGGGGAGTCAACGCGACGGACGATTCTATCCGCCCGACATCGAAGCCAGAAACTCCGAGTTGCTTTTCGTTTTGCTCAGCTTGTCGATGAGCAGTTCCATGGCCTCCACCGGTGAGAGCGGGTTCAGCACCTTGCGCAGCACCCAGATGCGATTCAGCTCGTCGCGCGGCAGAAGGAGCTCTTCCTTGCGGGTGCCGGAGCGGTTGATGTCGATGGCCGGGAAGACGCGCTTGTCCACCAGCTTGCGCTCCAGGATGATCTCCATGTTGCCCGTGCCCTTGAACTCCTCGAAGATCACGTCGTCCATGCGCGAGCCCGTGTCGATGAGCGCGGTGGCGATGATGGTCAGTGATCCGCCCTCTTCGATGTTGCGGGCGGAGCCGAAGAAGCGCTTGGGGCGCTGCAGAGCATTCGAGTCCACGCCGCCAGACAGGATCTTCCCCGATGGCGGCACCACCGTGTTGTAGGCCCGCGCCAGACGGGTGATGGAATCGAGCAGGATCACCACGTCTTTCTTGTGCTCGACCAGCCGCTTAGCTTTTTCGATGACCATCTCAGCCACCTGCACGTGGCGGGCCGCCGGTTCGTCGAACGTGGACGAGATGACTTCGCCCTTGACCGAGCGCTGCATGTCGGTGACTTCCTCAGGCCGCTCGTCGATGAGCAGCACGATGAGTTTTACTTCCTCATGATTCGTCGTGATGGAGTTGGCGACGTTCTGCAGCAGCATGGTCTTTCCGGCGCGCGGCGGGGAGACGATAAGCCCGCGCTGCCCTTTGCCGATAGGCGTGAACAGATCCATGACGCGCGCCGAAATGTTCTCACGCGTCGTTTCCAGCTTGATGCGCTCGTTGGGATAGAGCGGCGTCAGGTTGTCGAACAGGATCTTGTTGCGGGCTTCCTCGGGCGAGTCGGAGTTGACCGCCTCCACCTTGACCAGCGCGAAGTAGCGCTCGCCCTCCTTGGGCGGGCGCACCTGCCCGCTGATGGTGTCGCCGGTGCGCAGGTCGAAGCGCCGGATCTGCGAGGGCGAGACGTAGATGTCGTCCGGGCCCGGCAGGTAGTTGTAATCGGGCGAGCGCAGAAAGCCGTAGCCATCGGGCAGGCACTCCAGCACACCCTCGGAGAAGATGAGCCCGCTGGCCTCGGTCTGCGCCTGCAGGATCTTGAAGATAAGTTCCTGCTTGCGCAGTCCGCCCGCGCCCTGTACGCCCAGCTCCTTGGCCAGGCGCATGAGTTCGGCGGCGCTCTTCTCCTTCAGGTCGGCAATGTTCAGCGTGGGACCTTCCGCGGTCTTGGTCCTTGCGCCTTTGCGTTCTTCGGTTGCGTCCATGATGCACCTCGGGTGGAATGACCAGGATGGTCGGGGAAATCTGGCTCCGATGCGGCGGTTGGCCGCGCGTGCGTCTGCCGGGAAACTTGTTCAGGCGTACGTTGCTGACTGACGTTGTTCGTGCCCCGGGATGCGACCCTCGTGGCGCCGGGCGGCTACACCCACGCGCTCGGCCGGTAAACCTAGTCTACACCTATTGCGGCGCAGCCGGCCCCTGGACGGGCAAGGACTCCGGGGGCAAGGGCTCCCCGGTGGCCGCTTCCGGCATTTCCGGCAGCGGCCTCTCCAGCGCCAGGGCCAGCACTTCGTCCATGGATCCGACGAAGTGCAGCTTCATCGCTTCGCGCAGGTTCTTGGGAACCTCTTCCAGGTCCTTCTCGTTGTCCTTGGGGAGGATGGCCTCCAGGATGCCCGCGCGGTGCGCGGCCAGCAGCTTTTCCTTCAATCCGCCGATAGGCAGCACTTTGCCGCGCAGCGTGATCTCGCCGGTCATGGCCAGGTCGCGCCGCACCGGGATCTTGCTCAGGGCGCTGGCGATGGCGGTGGCAATGGTGATGCCCGCCGAGGGGCCGTCCTTGGGGATGGCGCCTTCGGGCACGTGCACGTGGATATCCACGTTGCGATAGAACTCGCGCGGCAGCCCCAGCCGCGCCGCCCGCGAGCGCACGTAGCTGAGCGCCGCCTGCGCCGATTCCTGCATCACGTCGCCCAGCTTGCCGGTAAGCAGCAGCTTGCCCTTGCCGTCCACGATCGTGACTTCGGTGGAGAGGATGGAGCCGCCCACCTCGGTCCAGGCCAGCCCGGTGACCAGCCCGACCTCGCTCTTCTCGTGCGCGCCCATATCGCGGAACTTGAGCACGCCCAGAAAGTCGTGCACGTTCTCCGGCGTGATCGTGATGCTGAACGATTCGCCGCCTTTCACCACGCGCCGCGCCACCTTGCGGCAGATGTTGCCGATCTCGCGCTCCAGGTTCCGCACGCCCGCCTCGCGGGTGTAGGACCGGATAATGGTGGAAATGCCCTCGTCGGTGAACTGCAGGTTCTTTTCCGTCAGACCCGTGGCCTGGCGCTGCTTGCGGATGAGGAACTGCTTGGCGATCTCGATCTTCTCCGGCTCGGTGTAGCCGTGCAGGCGCAGGACCTCCATGCGGTCCTGCAGCGCCGGCGGCACCGTATGCAGCACGTTGGCGGTGGCGATGAAGAATACCTGCGACAGGTCGTATTCCACGTCCAGGTAGTGATCCATGAACATGAAGTTCTGCTCCGGGTCGAGCACTTCGAGCAGCGCGGCTGAAGGATCGCCGCGAAAGTCCATGGACATCTTGTCCACTTCGTCGAGCATGAAGACCGGGTTCTTGGTGCCGGCCTTCTTCATCATCTGGATGATCTGGCCGGGGAGGGCGCCGATGTACGTTCGGCGATGGCCGCGGATCTCTGCCTCGTCGCGCACTCCGCCCAGCGACAGGCGCACGAACTTGCGCCCGGTGGCGCGCGCGATCGACATTCCCAGCGAGGTCTTGCCCACGCCCGGCGGCCCCACGAAGCACAGAATCGAGCCCTTGGGATTCTTCACGAGTTGGCGGACGGCCAGGAACTCCAGGATGCGCTCCTTGATCTTCTCCAGGCCATAGTGGTCTTCGTTCAGGATCTTCTCCGCCCGCTCGATATTGCGGATCTCCTTGGAGCGCTTCTTCCACGGCACGGCCAGCATCCAGTCCAGGTAGTTGCGCGACACCGTGGACTCGGCCGACATGGCGGGCATGGCCTCCAGCTTCTTCAATTCCTGGATGGCCTTCTCGTGCACGTCCTTGGGCATGCCGGCGGCGTCGATCTTCTTCTTCAGCTCCTCGAACTCGTTCTTCTCGCCGCGGCCCAGCTCCTTCTGGATGGCCTTGATCTTCTCGTTGAGGTAATACTCCTTCTGGGCGCGCTCCATCTGCTTCTTCACGCGCGTCTGGATGGCGCGGTCCACATTGAGCTTTTCGATCTCGATCTCCAGCACGTCGGCGATGCGGTTCAGCCGCTCGACCGGGTCGAAGATCTCCAGCAGCTCCTGCTTCTCCTCGATGGAAAGCTGCAGGTTGGCGGCGATGGTGTCGGTCAGGCGCGCCGGCTCTTCCAGGCGCACGGCCGCCAGCATGGTCTCGTAGTTGAGCGACTGGCAGAGTTTGACGTACTGCTCGAACAGGCCCGTCACCCGCTGCATCATGTTCTCGATTTGCGGGGTGACCTCGGTCTGGTAGGCCACGGTGCGCAGCGAGGCCTGGAAGTAGCCTTCGGCTTCGGTGACCTGCAGGATCTTGCCGCGCTCCACGCCCTCGACCAGCACCTTGATGTTGCCGTCGGGCAGCTTGAGGCTCTGCACGATGTTGACGATGGTGCCCACCTGGTAGATCTCGTTCGCCTTGGGCTCGTCGACCGAGGCGTCGTGCTGGGTGGCGAGGAAGATCTTCTTGTCGCCGGCCAGCGCCTCTTCCAGCGCCCGCACGCTCGATTCGCGTCCCACCACGAAGGGCGTCATCATGTACGGGAAGATGACCACGTCCCGTATGGGCATCATCGGCAGCTTGCGCGTATTGAACTTTTCCCGGGTCACTAGCCTGCTTTCTCCATCAGCGAGATGGACACGTCGCGTTTTTCCACCATTTCGCGCGTCACTTCGAATTCCTTGACCTTCTTCTGGCTGGGCAGATGGTACATCACGTCGAGCATCAGCTCTTCCAGGATCATGCGCAGGCCGCGCGCGCCCACTTTGCGCACCATGGCCTCGCGGGCGATGGCCCGCAGCGCGTCCTCGCTGAACTTCATCTTCACGTTTTCGAACTCGAACAGCCGCTGGTACTGCTTGATGATGGCGTTCTTGGGCCGCTGCAGGATCTCGATCAGCGCATCCTCGTCCAGGTCCTCGAGCACGCCGATCACCGGCAGCCGCCCGACGAATTCCGGAATCAGCCCGAAGCGGATCAGGTCGGAGGGCTGCGTCTGGCGCAGCAGCTCGATGTCGCGCTTCCCGGCGACGGGGATCTCGGCCTCCGGCTGGTTTTGCGCCTCGGACTCGGCGCGGAAGCCCATGGCCTTCTTGCCCATCCGCCGTCCCACGATCTTCTCCAGCCCCACGAACGCTCCCCCGCAAATGAACAGAATGTTCGTGGTATCGACGGGCGTGAACTCCTGGTGAGGATGCTTGCGCCCGCCCTGCGGAGGCACGTTGGCGATGGTGCCCTCCAGGATCTTGAGCAGCGCCTGCTGCACTCCTTCGCCGGAGACATCGCGGGTGATGGAGGGGTTCTCGTCCTTGCGCCCGATCTTGTCCACTTCGTCGATATAGATGATGCCGGTCTGCGCCCGGCCCACGTCGCCGTCGGCCGACTGCAGCAGCTTCAGAATGATGTTCTCCACGTCCTCGCCCACGTACCCGGCTTCGGTCAGTGTGGTGGCGTCCACGATGGCGAACGGCACATCCAGCATCTTGGCCAGGGTCTGCGCCAGCAGCGTCTTGCCGGTCCCCGTGGGTCCGATCAGCAGGATGTTGGACTTCGTCAGCTCCACATCGCTGCGCTGCCGGTTCATGTGGATGCGCTTGTAATGGTTGTAGACCGCCACCGCCAGCTTCTTCTTGGTCTGCTCCTGCCCGATCACGTATTCGTCCAGGAAGGTCTTCACCTCGTGCGGCTTGGGCAAGTCGGTGGGGACCGTGGCTGCGGGCGATTCCGTGCGGTCGTCCTCCAAAATGGAGTTGCACACCGCGACGCACTCGTCGCAGATGTACGCCCGCGGGTAGTCGCTGGGAGAAGAGATCAGCTTGGCTACCGCATCCTGCGACTTGTGGCAGAACGAACAGCGCAGGATGTCGTCCGTACCCGATCGCGACTTCATGCTGCCGCTCCTTCCGTCTGCCGGTGGCTGGGGCCGGAAGAACCGGTTTCACTTGGGGTGTTTGTAGATGATGTCATCTACGATCCCGTACTCCTTGGCCTGGGTCGCGCTCATGATGAAGTCGCGCTCCACGTCCCGTTCTACTTTATCAAGCTTTTGTCCGGTGTGCTTGGAGAGTACTTGGTTAAGCACCTCCCGCATGCGCAGAATTTCCCGGGCGTGAATGTCGATGTCCGAAGCCTGGCCGGAAAGGCCGCCCATCGAGGGCTGGTGGATGAGAATGCGGGCGTTGGGCAGGGCAAAGCGCTTGCCCGGCGTGCCTGCCGCCAGCAACACTGCCGCCATCGAGGCCGCCTGCCCGATGCAGATGGTGGTCACGTTGGGGCGCACGAACTGCATGGTGTCGTAAATGGCCATGCCCGCGGTGATCACGCCGCCCGGCGAGTTGATGTAGAGCTGGATGTCTTTCTCCGGGTCCTCGGCCGCCAGGAACAGGAGTTGCGCGGTCACCAGGTTGGCGACATTGTCGTCGATCGAGCTGCCGATGAAGATGATGTTGTCACGCAGGAGGCGCGAATAGATGTCATAGGCGCGCTCGCCGCGGCCGGTCTGCTCCACTACCATGGGCACCAGCATGTCCTGCGTTCCTTTCCTGCGCCTACACTCCGGCCTCGACTGGCGGGCCGGGGAGGGGAGCGGAGTATCCCAGATAAATACCGATTAAGCGGATCGGCGGTACAGAAGATCGAGTGTCTTCTCGTGCCGGATTCTGTTTCGGATTCTATCCAGCGCCCCTTCGCGTGTCAAACGGGCGCGAATGGCCTCCGGCGTCTGGCGCATCTGCCGCGCCAGCGCTTCCACCTCCGCATCCACCTCTTGCTCCGTCACCTCCACGTTCTCGCGCTCCGCGATCCGGTCCAGCAGCAACGAAGCCTTCACTTCGCGTACGGCGCTTTCCCGCTGGCCGGCGCGCAGACGATCAAAGTCCATGCGGCGCATGTCCTCGGTGCGCATGCCCTGCGCCGCCAGCGCCCGCAGCCCTCGCTCCAGCCGCAGCTCCACCTGACGTTCCACCAGCGCTTCGGGCACCGGGAAGTGGTGCCGGCGGATCAGTTCGTCGATGAGCTTCTCTTTGGCTTCGTGCTCGGCTTCGTGGCGCCGCTCGGCTTCCAGTTGCTCGCGGATCTTCTTGCGCAGGTCGTCGAGCGTGGGAAATTCGCCCAACGTCCGCGCGAAGGCGTCGTCGAGCTCCGGCAACTCCTTCTTCTTGATGCCGCGTACCTGCACCGTGTAGTGGAAGGTCTGGCCGGCCAGCCGCGGGTCGGAGAACTCCGCCGGATAGGCCACGTCGAAGCTGCGTTCTTCGCCTTCTTGGGCGCCGCGCAGATTCTCATTGAATTCGGGCACGGAGTTCGCGCCGCCGATCTCGACCATCACTTCATCCACCGAGACGGGTTTCGCCTCCGGCGAGGACCCGTCCTTGGGAGCGCCGCGGAAGCTCACCTGTGCCCAATCGCCATCCGCGAGCCCGCGGCCCTCGATTGGTGAATAGGTAGCGTGCTGCTCGCGCAAGTGCTCAAGCGCCTGCTCCACGTCCTGGTCGGAAACTGCAACATCCGGGTTGTCGGCGCGCAGTTCCTGGTAAGCCCCCAGCTCGATCTCCGGCAGTACCTCGAAACTGGCCTTGAAGCGCAACGGCTCGCCGTCGTTCACGCTGAGGTCTGTCACCCGCGGCGATGACACCGGCTCCAACCCCCGCTTCTTCACTTCTTCGCGGAAATACCGCGGCACCAGCGCGTCCACCACTTCGTTTCTTACTTCGTCGGCGAAGCGGTTGCGGATGATGCTGCCCGGCACCTTGCCCTTGCGGAAGCCCGGCAGGCGCGCCGCCGCGCGGAACTTCTCCACGATTGCCTCGGTCTCCCGCACCACCACGTCGGCCGGGATTTCGACCTCGACCTCACGCACACAGCTCTCTTTGGTGTCTGGGCTCAACGGCATCCCTGAATCGGATTTCGACCCGCGGATGCGGACCTGTTTCCACTATAGGGAGGAACGAAAGCGCGGTCAAACGCTGGCCGGCCTTCGATTCGTCAATCCTGAGATTCGGCAATGCGGCAATCGCATGGGCTCTCGTAGAATGAATCGAGGGCGGATCGTGGTTCACATCGTCTGGGAGTTCCGAGTGCCGCCGGAGCAGCGTGCCGAGTTCGAGCGTCATTACAACCGCGACGGAACCTGGGCAGAGTTCTTCCGGCGCGACCCGTCCTACCGCGGCACCACGCTCCTGCGCGACAGTAAGGATGCCGGCCGGTACCTGACGATAGATGACTGGGACTCACTCGCCGCCCACGACGCCTTCAAGCAGAAGCATCACGACGAGTACGCGCGGCTCGACCGGTCGTTCGAGAAACTCACTACCGAGGAGCGAAGCGTGGGGATCTTCGAATCGACCTGACAATCACCAAATCGCCAAATGTCTCCTCCCCGCTGGCTGAACACGCTGAACGCTGATATCGTTTCCTGCCGCCTGTGTCCACGCCTGGTGGCCCACCGGGAGAAAGTCGCGCGAGAAAAGCGCCGCGCCTATCGGGACTGGGAGTACTGGGGCAGGCCTGTACCCGGCTTCGGCGACCCGCGGGCGCGTGTCCTGGTGCTGGGCTTAGCGCCGGGCGCCCACGGTTCCAATCGCACCGGGCGCATGTTCACCGGCGATGGCTCCGGCGATTTCTTGTACCCGGTGCTCCATCGGGCAGGCTTCGCTTCCCAGCCCACGGCTACCGACCGCCGCGACGGCTTGCGCCTGCGCGATCTCTACATTACCGCCGCGGTGCGCTGTGCACCTCCGGACAACAAGCCTACTCCGGCTGAGCTGGCTAACTGCTCGGCCTTCCTCGACCGCGAGCTCGCCGGTCTGAGCAACGTGCGCGTGGTGGTGGCCCTGGGCCGCGTCGCCTTCGAGGCCTATTTGCGCTACCTGAAGCGCACCGGCCTCATCGACACCGCGCGCGGTTTTGCCTTCCGCCACGGGGCGCGTTACGCGCTGCCGGATGGCAAGGCCCTTCTTGCCTCCTACCATCCCTCCATGCAGAACACGCAGACAGGCAAGCTGACGCGTGCAATGTTCCTGAGGATCTTCCAAATCGCCAGGCGACTGGCCGAGAGGAAGAATTGACGAGGGTTGGATTCTCGAATTGAAGAGTGACTTGCTTTTCCAATGATTCACTGACTCAATGATTCAATGAATCAATTTCCTCAGTCCGGCATTCTCCACTCTTCCGATCGCTATCACCGCCACCCACAGTCCTCCCTGCCGCTCCAGGAAGACGATTCGTCCGCCCAGCAGCGCGGCAGCCGACTCCGGCTCCAGGTCGCGGTGATAGTCGAAAAAGCGCGTCTCCCATCGTTCCCATCGGGGAAAACGGCGCAGCAGGTTTTGCGGCGGATCGGGCTTGGTAGAGAACACCAGCGCCACGTCGTACAGCGCGTTGTTGCGCGCCGCCACCGCCATTTGCGGCGGTGAAAAATCGCGCAGCGCGATCACCCGCAACGGCGTCTGTGCGTAACCCAGGTAGGGGCGCGTCAGCTCGTCCGTGGCCGGCCAGGCCGTGAGCACGCGTGCCCGGGAGTAGCGCGCGCTCAGGAAATCCGTCGCACGCTTGTGCATGAGCACGAAGTCGCGCCACGCCAGGCTGTCCTCGGGCGAGAGCGGCACCGGCGGCTGAAGAAACATAGCCGCCACGAAGATGGCTGCGACCGCTCCCCCCACGAGCTTCCACAACCGCAGGCGCCGCCACAACGTCGAGACCCACACGATCACCACCAGCGGGACCACCGGGAGCAGGTAGCGCGCCAGCATGGCCCCACCCGTGACCGAGAATGCCGCCACGTACGCCGCAATCACAACCGCGAACGTCATCTGTGTGGCCACAGCGATCCGCGGACGCTCCTGGTCGGCGTCGCGCAGAGGGCGTCGCAGCAGAGCGACCAGTGCCGCCAGCGTCAAAGCCCACAGGCCCTGGTGGCCGAACGCCTGCCACAGCCGCCGCAGCGCCGCCAGCCCGATGCGCAGCGGATCAAGCGTCGCCAACAGGTTGTACTCGACGTACTCCGGATTTCCGAAGATGTAACCCGTGCGTTCGCGGTGGTATTCAAACCACAGGGCCAGCGGAAGCGCGGCCGAGAGCAGCAGCAAATACTGCGGGCCGTGCCGGGACTCTTCCGGGTCGTGTGGCGCTTTCGCTCGGCGCAGGAACCGCCATATCACCAGCGCCATTGGTGCGACGATGGCTGTTTCCTTGGCCAGCGCGGCCACCGCGAACAGCAGCGTGGCCACGGCCATCCTTCGTTCCAGGTAGTATGCCAGCGCCCAGAGCGTGCACGCCGCAGCGGCCAGGTCCAGGTGCGCCATCACGCTCTGCATGAAGAAAACGGGATACAGTGCGGTCAACGCGGTAGCCCCCACCGCCACCTCGGCGTTGGCCACCTGCCGCGCCAGCCGGTGGACTCCCGCCAGCGCCAGCGCCGCCACCAGCAGCATCGCCGTCCGGGTCACCGCCGGCATGAACCCGGAAAGCTTCCACCACAGCGCCAGGTACGCCATCACCAGCGGCGGGTGGGCGTTGGAAAGCGTGGCCTGGGGAATCGGATCGCCGCTTAGCAGCAGATCGCGCGCCGCAGGGATGAAGTATCCCGCTTCATCCCAGAAGTAGGGCAGGCGCAGCAGCGGCGCGTGCAGCAGGAAGAGCGTGGTAAAGATGAGCGCGAATGCGCGTGCCTTGTGGTGGAGACGCCACGCTCTGGCTGTCTCAGCGGTCTGGCTCACTTCACGCTTCCACCGAGATGAGAACTGAGAACCGGGAACTGACCACTCGCCACCGGCCACTGGCCACTAGTTGATCGGTCCCACCGGCGCCATCTGCGGGTCCAGCTTGATCTCCCCGAAGGCCTTTTCGTAGTTCATAACGTTTTGCTCCAGGATGGCCATGAGCGCTTTGGCCTGTTGCGGGCTGAGGTAGATGCCCTGGAAGTTCTGCACCTCGACCTCGGTGGGCGTCTGCTGCCGCAGGGTGCCGAAAACCAGGAAGAAGTCCCAGACGCTTACCCGCACCTGCACGCTGTTGGCGTAGTTCTCGCGGTAGTCGCCGCTCTGGAGAAGCTTGATGTTGGGCTGCGCCGGATTCGACATGATGGCCTCGATGGGGAGCGATTAGCCGATCAGCCTTTGCTGATGGCTGACGGCTGAATGCTGACGGCTGCTTTTCTGGTGCCAGGAGTGGGATTCGAACCCACACGCCGTATGGCACACGCTCCTAAGGCGTGCGCGTCTGCCAGTTCCGCCATCCTGGCTGTTCTCATTGTATGCCCTCGCCGCCCGGCAGCGAGGCGGGAGGAACCGCGGGCGGAACCTCTTCAGGCGCGGCCCGCCCAAGACACCGACGCCTTCCGGCTGGGCCGGAAGGCGTCCTGATTTCCGTCGACAACCAACCGTGCGCGCCCGCCAGCGTCGCGGCGCGCTCGAGCGCGGGCGGTCAGTAGTTCTGCATGAAGCCCTGGTAGAGCCACATGCCGAAAATCACCACCGCCAGCACTCCCGAGGCGGCGCCGAACATGCGCACCAGCGGCGTGAGCTTGTCGATCTTCTGCACCAGCTCCTGCTGCTCCTGCGCCATGTGGGATTCCGACTCGTCGATGAACAGCTGGTCGTCCTCGTGGATGGTCAGCGTGCTGCGATAGATCAGCAGGACGACGAGCACTGCGGTGATCGCACCCCAGACGATCAACAGCATGGTAAGGGTCGGCATACGCCACCTCGCTCGAAGCGATCAGCCCGGGATCGTCGGCGCCCAGGGCCCGGCCGCACTGCACCCAGCCGGGTCGCGCCAGCCGATAGGGGGCCCTCACGCAGATTATAGTCCCGCTGCCAAGCGCAAAAGCAAGTTTCGCAGGCCCAGCCCTCCCGCCCCTAGCAGTACCGGAACAGCACCCCCACCAGCAGCAGCAGGAGGCCGAAGAACAGCACCGCCTTCAGTCCCTCCTGCTGCTCTTCCACGTCCACTTCCGCCGAATACTCTTCCGGCTCCGCCTCGTCGCTGTACTTCGACGGCGGGAAGAAGAGCGGATCGCGGTCCGACCGGCCCATGCGCCCTATTGTAGCTGCCAGCCGTGACCGGAGTCTGCGGAAGTGCGAGGAGCACGAGGGCTTCTGCGAACCCGCATCCCCTCCGTCGCCACAGCATCTATATTGATTGAGAGCTGCTAACAGCCAAAAGCCAAGAGCCTCACGCGCCCGTGCTATAATCAGTCCCGAAGGAGAGAGAAATGTCCACAACCACGACACCCAACGTAGGAACCACCCCGAAGGCTCCGCCCGTCACCCTGACTCCCACCGCCATCGCCAAGGTGAAGGAGATCATGGCGCAGCAGGACCCTGTCCCGGCTGGCCTGCGGGTCGGCGTGGTCGGCGGCGGCTGCTCCGGCTTTTCCTACTCCATGGCCTTTGAGAACTCCGCCGGCATGATGGACAAGAGCTTCGACTTCGATGGATTGAAGGTCTTCATCGACGCCACCTCGCTCATGTACCTGGATGGCTGCGTCGTGGATTACGTGGAAACCCTGGAAGGCGCCGGCTTCAAGTTCGACAACCCCAACGTCAAGACCACCTGCGGTTGCGGCTCTTCCTTCAACGTCTAAATCTTCGATGGCCGGCCCCGCCTGCATGGCGGGGCCTTTGTGTTTGTGCCTCCCTTGTCACCGCCAGATTCACATCCAGGCGCTGCTCATCACCGAACTCAAGCGCATTGCCAGCGAGAAGGACGCGTACGTAATCTTTGTGCAAGCAGACTCAGGGGATATGCCCGCCACACGACTGTACGAATCTCTCGGCACGCGGAAAGACGTACATCACTTCGATATTGGAGTGGACAAATAGGGATTATTGAAGGCGCGCCCGCGCCTTACAGGTTCGGTCGCTGGCCGGGCGAAGGCTGCGGTTGCGGCTGCGTTGAGGGCGTTGGCTGACCCGGCCTTCCCGGTTGACCCGGCTGTCCGGGCAGCACCGGCGGACGCGCTCCGGGATCCTGCGACACGTCGTAGACGAACTCCCACTCGTTGTAGTGGGTCCGGCCTTCGAGTTCGCGGATGGATTCTTCTTCGCTCTGGCTGGCGACGCCCACGATCGGCCCGCCGCCGAAGCGCTGCCCGGAGAGCGAATCTCCCGCCGGGCGGCCCGGCGCTCGCGAATCTGCACCGCTTTGTCGGCTGCTTGTCCCGCCCGCCGGCTGCGCTCCGGGCAGCACCGGCTGAGCCCCACTCGCAGCCTGGCCGGCACGCGGACGGGCTTCGCCGAAATGGATGATGCGCCATTCGCCGCTCTCCGTCATGGGATCCTTGTAGCGGCGCCGCAGGAAACGCAGATTGTTGGTGTTTTCCAGGTCTTCCAGCTTGGCGGGATAGCGGCCGAACTTGCGGTAGTATCGCTGGATGGCGCGCACGTACTGCCGCCCGCGCCGGATCATCTCCTCCTCGCGCTCGCGCTGGATCTGGTGCGCGATCACCGGCGCTGATACCGTCATGGCCAGCAGCATCAGCATCAACGCCAGCAGGATGGCCAGCAGGGCGTAGCCGCGCTCGCTCCTGCGGCTCTTGCGGCGCGCTTTGGATAGAGGTTCCACTTCTCGCAAACGGCAATAAGCGATAAGCAATAAGCCATAAGCAAAGAGGACTTGTTTCTTATCGCTTACTGCTTATTGCTAATCGCTGTAGTCGGCGGCTCTGCTGCCGCCTACGATTGCGTCAACGGCAGCGTCTGCCGGTGGTTGTACTGCAGGTCCTCCACCTCCACGGCGCTCGCGCCGATGCGCACGATTTTGTAGCGGCGGTTGATGATGTCGCCCTCGCCGCCGATGAACACGTCCTCTCCCTGCGACAGGAAGACCCGCTTGGGTTCGCCGGGCTGGCTGGCGAAGCCGAAGAACTTCAGGTTGATGGGCGGCGGGGGCGGCGGACCCGGTGGACGGCCGCTGTACGCCACCGGCGTTCCCCCCGGCCGCGCCACGGGCACGACGGGTTTAGGCGCCTCCGCCTGGCTCTCGAAAATGTTCCTTCCCGTGCCCCGGTACTCGGTTTCCTGGCTGGCGCGCAGCAGGTCCAGGCGAAGGGTCGGATCGAGAGAGGCCGCGGGCGGCATGCGACGCGCCCGCCTCGGCGCGTTCCGCTGCCGCGGGCTCGGCGCGGAGACCGCGGCCACACCGGCCGAAGCCACCGGCTGCGGCTCCAGGCTGCGGAACATGCGCGGCACGGTATAGAGTCCTGCGGCCACCGTCAGCGCCAGCAGCGCCACCATGCGCCGGTTTTCCAGCCCCAGTTTCAAACTAGCTCTCCTGCTTCAGGTACGTTTCCAGTTCCAGGTTCAACCGCACCTGGCCCTCCTCGCCTTCGTTCAGTGTGATGCGCTGGATGACGAAGAACATGGGGTCGCGCTCCAGCGCGTTGAGGAACTTCGTCAGGTCCAGGTAGTCGGCGCTGAGGTCGGCCTTGATGGTCACCTGGCGCAGCCCGTTCAGTTCGCTCTCGCCGGTGGTGTACTTCACCTGGGAGATTTGCACGTCATTCTTGGCGGCCAGCTTGCCCAACCGGTCTGCCAGCGCCGACGCCTCCGTAGGCACGCGCTCAGCGTAGAACTTGTCCAGGTCCGTCGCTGCCTGTTTCAGTTTCCGGTCGATTTGGCGCAGCGGCGCTACCTCCCGCTCGCGCAGCCCGCGGCGCGCTTCCAGGCTCTGCTTCTCCATCATCAGCTCTTCACGGGAGCGGGCCAGCGGCGAGAGCAGGAAGGCGCCCGTCGCTACATCGACCACCAGAAGGAACCCCAGCAGCCACAGCAGGCGTTTCCGCAGCTCGCGCAGGTTCGAGATCATGGTGCGCCTCCCGCTCCGGCCACCTCCGGAACATACAGCGCCACGATGTCGAACTCGATGGGGACCTCCTCATCGGCCTGCGTCCGCTCGCTGCGCAGTTCCGGCAGTCGGAAGCGTTCGGATGTCTCCATGCGCCGCACCAGCTCCAGCGCCTGGTCACGCGACCGCCCCGCCACGCGCATGTGCAGCTCGATCTGGTTGCCCTCCACCACTTCGGGCTCGAGCGAGATCACGTGCACCTGCGCCGGCATCACTTTTTCCAGGGCCGCGAACACCTGCGTCCAGGAAAAGGTGCGCCGCGCGATCAGCCCATTGGTGAACGCGGCGCGCCGCCGCAGATCGGCGTATTCCGGACGGCTCAGAACGGCCACCGCCTCCTGCTGCTCGCGGTCCAGACGGGCCAGGTCTTCCCGTAGCTGCGTGATCTCCCTGCGCGCCTCCCGCGCGTCCGTCCAGGTGCGCACCGCGTAGCTCACCAGGCCCAGCGTCACCAGTGCCACCAGCGCCACCGCTGTGCCCCACTGCAAAAGGAACTGCCGTATGTCCTCGTACGGCTGGCTCGCCAGATTGATGTCCAGCTTCATCCTGAGTGCCTTTGCAGGAAACTGGAAACTCGAACCTCGAAACTGTTTTTCACGCCAGCGCTCCCAGCACGCCGGCCAGCGCCGAGACCGGTACATGGTCGCGCGTCAGCATATGCTCCAATTGCTCGCGCCCCACCAGTGGCTCGGCCCGTACTCCGATCTGCGATTCCAGCGCCGCGCCCAGTCCCTCGGCTTCCAACTGTCCCGCCAGCAGCACGCGGTCCACGCCAGAGCCGTAGGTGTCCTTGAAAAACACCACCGAGGGGTAGATCTCGTCGGCCAGCCGGGCATCATCGCCAGTTCCCGGCTGGTTCTCCAGGGCGCGATACAGCCGCAACTCGTTCCGGTCCACGATGGCCACGGTGGTCGTCACCACGTCGGTCTTCACGATCATGGCCGGCGTCAGCGCGTCCACTGCGCCCAGCGCCGCCAGCATCGAGGGCATCACCACGCCCGGGTTGTAGCCCGCGTCGCGGAACGCCGTTTCGTATTCTTCGACTACCGCCCGCGGAGCCACCGCCACCACCACCGTGATAGGCCCGGCCTGCGCGGCGAACGTCCCTTCCGGTCTCTGTACGTGGTAGGAGATGGCGGCGTGTTCGACGTCGAACGGCAGCGTCTTGCGCAGCCGGAAGCGCACCAGGGACGTGGCGTCGTCCGCATGTTGCGGGAAATTCTCAAATTCCAGCAGGGAAACCCGCACCGCCGCATCGGGCAGGATGGCGATCACGTCGCGCGACCGCCCTGCCACCGGGCCCAGCGCGTTGGCGATGGCCTGACGCAACTCCGCGGCGTCGCCCACGTTGCCCGCCGTCAGCCCGGGATGCACTGTGCCCACACCGATCGCCCGGCACGTGCACAGGTCGAGGCCCCGCCCCAGTTGCGCCGCGCGCGCCGCAATCACCCGGTTGGCGGCGATTTCACACGCCAGCCGGGGACGCGCCCTCGCCTTGCCCTCGCTGCTCATGAAGTTTCGCCGCTGCGACCAAAGCGGTTATTCAGCGCCGATTGTATCCGAAACCTGGAATAGGAGGGACTGGAAGCCCAGGCATCCAGGCTCTGCGACCTGCAACCTGCACCTGAGACCTGACATCTACGACCTGAGACCTGCGACCCGCGGCTGCTACCTGCGACCTGTTCCCCTACTCCTTCACCGGAAAGCGGAGAGCGGACAGCGGAGAGCGGAGAGCGCCCCTACCGCGTCGTCTCAATAAACGTGACCTTATTGATCTCCCTCAGCGTGGTCGTACCCGCCTGCACTTTCGCCAGCGCCGACTCGCGCAGGAAGTGCATGCCTTCTTTCTTGGCTTCGCGGCGGATCTCCGACGTCGGCTTCTTGGCCAGGATCATTTCGCGGATGTTGTCGCTCAGCTCCAGCAGCTCGTGGATGGCGGTGCGTCCGCGGAACCCCGTGCCTGCGCACTCGATGCATCCCGCGCCCTCGTAGAACGGCTGCCGGCCCCATTCCGCCGGGTCCAGGCCGCTGGCTTCCAGGGTCTCGCTGTCGTACTCCACCTGCCGTTTGCAGTTGTCGCAGATCACTCGCACCAGCCGCTGCGCCAGGATGCAGTTCAGCGAGGAGACGAAGTTGTACGGCTCCACCCCCATGTTCAGGAACCGCCCGATCACATCCACCACGTTGTTGGCGTGTACGGTGGTGAACACCAAGTGCCCGGTCAGCGCCGACTGGATGGCGATCTGCGCCGTCTCTGTGTCGCGGATCTCGCCCACCATGATCTTGTCCGGGTCGTGCCGCAGGATGGAGCGCAGCCCGCGCGCGAACGTCAGCCCTTTCTTCTCGTTTACCGGGATCTGCGTCACCCCGCGGATTTGGTACTCCACCGGGTCTTCAATGGTCACGATCTTGTCTTCATCGGTCTTGATCTCATTCAGCGCGGCGTAGAGCGTGGTCGTCTTGCCGGACCCCGTGGGCCCCGTTACTAAAACCATGCCGTAGGGCTCCGAGATGTAGCGGCGGAACTTCTTCAGGTCTTCGTCGCTGAAGCCCACCACGTCCAGCGTGAGCTTGCGGAACTTCTCGCTCATCGACTCCTTGTCCAGCACGCGCAGCACCGCGTCCTCGCCGTGGATGGAGGGCATGATGGAGACGCGGAAGTCGATGGAGCGGTTGTTGTAGCGCACACGGAAGCGGCCGTCCTGGGGCACGCGGCGCTCCGCGATATCCAGCTCGCTCATCACCTTGATGCGGCTGATGATGGTCGAGTGATGGTCGCGCGCGATGGGCGACATGGCCGGCTGCAGCACCCCGTCGATGCGGTACTTGATGGCCACCGAGTCGTCGCGCGTTTCGATGTGGATGTCCGAAGCCCGCCGCTGCAGCGCGGTGAAGATGGTCGTGTCCACCAGGCGGATGATGGGGCTGATGTCGCCCTCGGCGGTCAGCTTCTCGATGGAGATGGTCTCATCCGCCAGCTCGTCTTCGCGGATCACGTCCAGGGTGAAGCCCTCGCTGGCCTCCTCCAGTACGCGCTGCGACTGCTCGGTCTTCTTCAGCAGGTCGCTGATCTGCGAAAGCGTCGCCACCTTGGTGAGGATGCGCTTGCCCAGCAGCAGCCCGATCTCGTCGATCATCATCAGCTTGCTGGGATCGTCGATGGCGATGGCCAGCCGCCCGTCTTCGGTCACTTCCAGCGGCACGAAGTTGTAGCGAAACATCAGGTCCACAGGAATGGAGCGGAACAGTTCGTGCTGGATGCGGAAGTGCTTCAGGTCCACGTACTCGCAGCGGTAGCGGCCGGCCAGGTCGTGCGCCCGCGCTTCTTCATCCACCGGGGTCGCCACCGGGGCGCGCCCCCCGTTGCCGCCGTTGGCGAACAGCGGCGTACGCCGCCCCCCGGCCGGATTGGTCTCGTTGGCCATATCTTTCAGGTTAACTCAAACTCTCAATCAGCACGCGAAAACCAGCATTCAGCAATCAGCAGTCAGCACTCAGCTAAATCATCAATCACCAAGCTGCAATCATCAATCGTCGAATCAAGCAATTACCAAATTACCCAATTACAATCACCAGATGACCACACGACTACATGACCATATGGTCTCACCTTGCCGCCACCCCTCCCGCTCCCAGGGTAAAGATGGGCAGGTAAAGCGACAGCAGCACGAAAGCCACCACCAGGCCCATGAAAATGAGGATGGCGGGCTCGATCAGTGACATCAGCGCCGCCAGCGCCGTCTGCACGTCTTCTTCGTAGAACTCGGCCACCGAGTTCAGCATCGCGGGCAGCGCGCCGGTGGATTCGCCCACCTCGATCATCTCCACCGAAAGTTCGGGAAACGAACCCGTTTCTTCCAGGCTCTTGGAGAGCGGCTGGCCCTCGCGTACGCGGTGCGCAGCCTGGATCACGCCCCGCGAAAGGTACTTGCTTTCGAGCGACGCCCCGGCCGTCTCCAGCGCCGGCACGAGCGGCAATCCGCCCGCCAGCAGCGTGGACATCATCCGCGCGAAAATGGCGATCTGGTACTTCAGCCAGATGTCGCCCAGCACCGGCGTCGCCAGCCGCAGACGATCCAGGCGCTCGGCGCCCGCCGGGCTGCGCTGCCAGCGTCGCACCAGCAGCCCCACCGCCAGCACGCCCCCGGCCACCAGCAGGATGTGTTCGCGCAAGGTCACCCCGATGCGCAGCATGAACAGCGTCAGGGGCGGCAACTGCGCCTTCAGCGACTCGAACAGCTTGGCGAACTCCGGCACCACGTAAGTCACCAGGAAGATCAGCATGGCGACCACCAGCGTCACCAGTAGCGCCGGATACACCAGGGACGCCAGCAGTTTCTTGCGCACCGAGCTGGCCGTGCGCTGGAAGACGATGTAGCGGTTCATCACCTCTTCCAGGTTGCCGCTCTTCTCGCCCGCCAATAGCGTGGTGGTGTAGAGCCTGGGGAAGGCCTTTTGCGCGGCGAAGGCTTCCGAAAGCAGCTCGCCGCTGCGCACCCGGTCGCGAACGTCCTCCAGCAGGCCGCGGAAGTAGGCGTTGCGCTGCCGCGCCTTCAGCAGGTCGAGCGCGGTCAGGATGGGAAGCCCGGCGCGGATCAGGGTGACGAACTGCTGGTTGAAGATGACGAATTCATCGAGCTTCACCCGCCGCCGCCGCGGCAGATGCACCTCGCCCCCGGCCAGGATGCGGCGCGGCCGCACCGAGTAGACCAGGAAGCCCTGCCGGGAGAAGCGCTCCCGCGCTTCGGCTTCCGACTGCGCATCCTCCACCTGCTCCAGCAGGCGGCCGTGCTCGTCGGCCATCTTGATGAGAAATTCGGCCATGCTTCGAGCGCCAGTCTATCACCGCCCGGACAGGCTCTTGGCTGTTGGTTCTTGGCTTTTGGCTTCTAGCCGTTGGCTGCTAGCTTCTAGCCGACAACCAAGAGCCCAAGGCGAAAGACATTCCGCCCCGATTTGCGCCGATGAACGCGGATTCCTCAGGCTGCAATTCACAATTAGTCCGTGGTCATCCGGGTGATCCTGTGGCAAGAACTGTTCTCCGTGTAGCTCTGTGTCCTCAGTGGTTAAGGCAGCTAAGGTTCGAAGGCTTCCGTCTCAATCACCTCCGTCCCGGCCGGTGGCGTGAAGCGGAACCTGGCGTCGTCGCGGAGCTGGTTCTCCGTGAGGTAACGAAAGCGGAACTCGGTGGTCGAGCCGTCCACTTCCTCGATGACGATGCGGGTGATGCGCGAGTCGGGAGCGACCTCCAGCCACACCTGCTCGACCCGTCCGGCCATATGCTCGGGCGCGCCACGCAGCACGGTGTTCGCGGGCTCGAGCGGCTTCAGGTCCGGCGCCGGCGCAAGGTCAGGAAATTCCTTCAGCAGTCGCGACTGGCCCAGCAGATAGCGCAGCGGCGAGCGCAGGTCGTCGAGCTTCTTGACCGGGGCGCGGCGCACCTGGCGCTCCTCCGGCAGATAGAAGTAGGCGGTCTTGCCGTCGGTCACGAACAGCTTCTCGCGCGGCTGGCGGTACTCCCAGCGCATCTTGCCGGGCCGCTTCAGCCACATGGTGCCGCTCTCGGTGCGCGCCATCCCCTGGCCGCGGTAGATCTCGGTGAACTCCGCCGAGAGCGATTGCAGGCGGTTGTAGCGCGCGTCCACGGATCGGGCGAGGCTCGTGACGTCCGGCTGCGCGGCGAGGGGGAGGGAGACGGTGAGCAGCAGGAGGGCAGCAAAGCGCATGGGACAAGTATGAACTGTAAACTGTGAACTTTGAACTAGGTTCGTAGTTCGCAGTGCATAGTTCACAATTGGCGCTCACTTCTTCTGCTCATTTGGCTCCTTCTCGTCCTTCACGATCTGAATGAATTCGGACTCCTTGCCCTTGGGCAGGCCACGGCGGATGAAGGGCAGGTCGTCGGGACGCATGACTTCGACGCGCCCGTCGGGCATGAGCCTGTAGGGGGCGCCGGTGGGATCGCGCGGAATCCCGCGCAGGTAGCCGGCGGCGATCATCTCCTGCCAGCCGGAGGGCAGTTGGCCGGTGCGCTGCCGGTATTGCTGGATGGCGGCTTCCAACCGGGGCACGACTTCGTCCACCTCCAGCGCGCGCAGGCGCTTGACGGCGTTGGCGCGGATGTACTTGTCCTCGCTGCTCTCGTAAATGTACTGCCACATGCGGCGGGCAGTCTCGAGCTCGCCCCCGTGCTGCGCCATGGCCGCGCCGATAATGCGCATCCAGGGATGCGCGCCCGGCACCTCGGCGCCGCGCAGGAACGCCTGGCTGGCCGCCACGTAATCGTTGCGCTCGATGTAGTGGATAAAGCCCAGGTGGTAATAAAGCTGCCAGTCGGTGGGATTGTTGCGGATGCCCTCCTCGACGAACTTCACCGCGTAGTCCGGCATGCCCGCGCCTTCCGGCGGCCGCTGTGCCAGGAAGATGGAGCCGTACTTGTACGCCACCACCAGATGCGGGTCGAGTGACGTCGTGATCTCCAACAGCTTGGGCAGGAGGTCATAACGCTTCGCCCGCTCCACATGCTTCCTCCCGAAGTACTGCACCGTCCTTGTCCAATAAAGATCGGCCATGAGGCCGGTGTAGCCGAGGCTCATGCGGCGGAGCACGGCGGGAGATGAGATGTAGAGAACCTCCTCCAAAGTGGCGCCGGTGCGGAGGGAGTCGAGGGTGCGGAGTTCGAGCGACCAGCCGACGGCGCAGCCGACCAGCAGGACGGCGAAGATGCGGGTGATGCGGCGGCGCTCGGTCATTTCAGGTTGCGGTGCTCGAAGATGAGGACGGCGGCGCTCAGCGCCCCGGCGGCATAGAGCAATGCGTACAGGGTGTTGTGCAGGATGAGATCGCCGGCGACGGGTTGCTGGTGGGCGACGCCGGCGATGACGTTCATGGAGGCGAAGTTAGGGACCAGGTACGCGGCGGCGGTGGTAGCCCAGCGCGAAACGCCTTCGCTCATCTGGGCGAAGGCGCGCAGGTCCTCGGCGAAGGTCCCGATGACGAACAACGCAAAGGCCATCACGGCCGAAAGCAGCGGCGAGGAGAAGGTGGAGAACAGGAGCGCCAGCGCCGTGATGACGATGAACTGGAGGACGATGAAGTAAAGCGCGACGAAGATCCATTTGTCGCCGGGCTCGAACTTGCCGGCCACGTAGTAGAGAGCGGCAAAGACTCCCACGGCCATGATGGAAGCGTTGACCACCAGCGTGCCGACCAGTCCGGCGAACTTGCCCAGGACGAACTCCCACCGGCGCACGGGGCGCGCCAGCAGGGTGTAGAGGGTGCGCCTCTCCATTTCCTTCCAGACCAGGCCGATGCCGATGAAGATGGCGATGAGGATGCCGAACAGCGACACCGACGTGAGACCGAGATTGATGACCACCTGGCGGCCGATATCGATGGAGACCTGGCCGACGAGCACGGAGGCGGCGGTGAGGAGAAGGGCGAAAAGGATGAGGTTGTAGAGGACGCGGTCGCGCACGGCCTCGCGGAAGGTGGCAAAGGCGATGGTGGCGATGCGCGAGGTCATCGGCGGACCTCCGCGGGCGGAGCGGGCTGGGCGATCTGCCGCACGAAGTAGTCCTCGAGGGTGGCGCGCACCGGCGTAACCGAGATGAGGCGGCAGGTGTCGCGGCGCAGCAAGTCGATCACGGAGTTGAGTTTTTCCTCGGCGAGGACGGCGGAAATCGTGTCGCCGGCGACGCGGCACTCGGCGCCCAGGGCGCGCACGGCGTCGAGAGCGGCCATGCCCTGCCAGAGGACCTCGACCTTGGCGGGGCCGGCGGCGGCGAGCGAGGCCACGGCGCCCACGGCGCGCAGTTCGCCGAGATGCAGCACGGCGACGCGGTCGCAGAGCGCTTCGGCGTCGGAGAGGATGTGGGTGGAGAAGAAGACGGTCTTGCCTTCGTCCTTGAGGCTGCGGATGAGGTCGCGGACCTCGCGGCGGCCGACGGGGTCGAGGCCGCTCATGGGCTCATCCAGGAAAACGACGTCGGGATCGTGCAGGATGGCCTGGGCGATGCCCACGCGCTGCAACATGCCCTTGGAGAACTTGCGCAGCGCGGTGTCACGCGCATCGGCCAGACCGACGCGCTCGAGCAACTCGGCGGCGCGCCGGCGTCGCGTGGCCACGTCCATGCCGGACAGATGCCCGTAGTAGTCGAGCAGCTCGGCGGCGGTGAGCTGGTCGTAAAAGTAGGGCTGCTCGGGAAGGAATCCGATGCGCGCCTTGACGCGCGGGTCATCGTGGGCCATGCCCAGGATGCTGGCGGAGCCGGCGGTGGGGAAGATGATCCCCATCAGGAGCTTCAACGTGGTGGTCTTGCCGGCGCCGTTGGGGCCGAGGTAGCCAAAGACCTCGCCGGATTCGATGGTCAGGTTGAGAGGTTTGAGCGCAACCTTCTGCTTCTTGCGCAGGAAGCCGACCGTGTAGGTCTTCGAGAGACCCTGGATTTCGATGGCAGCCATGGATGGTTTTCCCACGTCTGCGCCGAAAGGCAGGGCGCAGACACCGGGCACCAAGCGTCAAGCGAGTGTAGTCCTACGGGAATATTTTACGAAAAGGGGGCAAGAGCTGGGATAGGCGGCGGACGTAAGATGGGCACGGGGTGAGCCATGGACGAAGAAGCCAGAAGAGAGCTGATCGCCCTCTCGCACGAATGGGACCGGGCGATGGTGGCGAACGACGCGGACAAGATCGGGCGCTACATGGCCGAGGAGTGGACGATCATCGGGTCCGACGGAAACCTGTGCGACAAGAAGACATTTCTGGGGCTGGTGCGGTCGGGAGTGTTGAGCCACGACGTGATGGAATCGCACGACATGGACGTGCGCGTTTACGGGGATTGCGCCGTGGTGATTGCGCGTGGCGTTTCCGGGGGGAAGTACCAGGGACAGCCGTTCCGCGAAGGCGAGCGCGTGACCTGCGTGTTTGTGAGGCAGGAAGGGCAGTGGAAGTGCGTGGTGACGCATCTTTCGCGCATCGTCCCACGTTAGCGCCGAACAGCGCGGCGCGAACGTGGGCACGAAGCGGTTGGATCATTGAACTCATTTAGTCATTGAATCATTGGCGTAATCGGGCATGGCGAGCACGCCCTGACTTGCGCCGGTGAGGGCGCGGAGCTGGCGCAGGACGGGCTGCAGCGTTTGGAGCACCTGGACGGCAGTGCGTTCGCTCGAGTCCGGCTGCTTTTCAAGCAGTCGCTGCAAGAAGGGTTTCCTCTCCGGGAAGAGCTTGAGCTTGACGTCCTCGCTCTCGGGGATGTTGGCGGCCTTCTTGGCCAGTTCGAGAGCCTTGGGGAAACCGCCGAGTTCGTCCACCAGGCCAAGGGCCTTTGCATCTTCACCCGACCAGATACGCCCGCGGGCGATCTTCAGCACCTCCTCTTGGGCATCTTGCGACCATCGGCAACCTTGGAAGTGAAGTCCTGGTAGATGCGGTCAAGCCCGGCCTGAAAACGCGCCCACTCGGTGGGCGAGTAGTCGTGGGTGCCGGTCCACATGGTGGCGTTCTGTCCGAAGTGCAATTCATCCCATGAGATACCGGTCTTCTCCCAGAAGCCGGAGGTAAGCAACTTGCCGCCGAGGACGCCGATGGAAGCGGTGACGGTGCCGGGCTGGGCGACGATCTTGTCTGCGGGCATGGCGACAAAGTAGCCGCCGGAGCCGGCGAGGAAGCCCATGCTGACGATGACCGGCTTGCCCGCCTGGCGGGCGCGGACGACTTCCCGCCAGATGGTGTCGCTGGCGACGTACGAGCCGCCGGGGCTATCGACGCGGAAAAGGATGGCCTTGACGTCCTTATCGGCAACGGCAGAGCGGAAGGCGGCAGCCACGGTGTCTGACCCCATCTTGATATTGCCGAAGATAGGGTCGTAGCCGTTCTCGCCGCGCTGGACCTCACCCACGCCGTAGATGAGCGCGATGGTCTGGCCTTCCTGGTGCGGGCGGCCGGCGCGCTCCAGGTACTTGTCCAAAAAGAGGAACGGGGCGTTTTCGCCGGCGCGCTGCTTCACCTTGGCGATGACTTCGTCGCGGTAGGCGAGGCCGTCGACGAGTTTGGCGTCCACGGCTTCCTTGCCGAGGAACGGGCCGCGGTCGATGAGGGAACGGACCTCGGGCTCGCTGAGGCGGCGTCCCTGGGCGATGCCGCGCACGAGTTGGTTGAACCAGGATTCGACCACCTTGCCGAGAGATTCGCGATGGGCAGGCGTGAACTTCTTCTGGGTGTAGGTGTTGAGCGCGTTCTTGTATTCGTAGCGCTGGTCGCCTCGAAAGCGGGCGCCGAGTTTCTCAAAGGCGCCGGCGAGGAACATGGGCTCAGCCATGAAGCCGGTGAGTCCGAGGTCGCCGGAAGGCTGGAGCCAGATTTCGTCAAAGGCGGTGGAGAGATAGTAGGCCTGGTTGCCAGGGCCGAACTCGCCGAAGGTTTCCGAATAGGCGATGGCGAACTTCTTTTTTGCGCGGAAGCGCTCGACGGCGTCGCGAAGTTCCTGGGCCTGGGCCATGGGCAGCGGGAAGGCTTCGATCCAGGCGACCAGGCCGACGACGCGATCGTCGCCGGCGGCGCGGTCGAGGGCGTCCACGACGTCGCGCACCACGGCGCGGTCGCGCAGCATAGCGCGGGCAACGGGATCATCGGGAACGTATTCCACCATCGGCTCATCCAGGCGGACCTCCAGCACGACGCGCGGGGGAACCCGCTCCTGATACTTGCGGTAGCCCAGGATGGTGATCACGACCACGAGATACACCAGCACCAGGGTGCCGACGACGGTGGCAAGACGCTGCAGACGCTGTTTCATGGCTTCCTCTCCAAAGTCGGTTGGGAATCAGCCGGGCGCTCGCGCAGGCGTTGCTCGACCCGGCGAATGCGTTCGGCGAGCACGGCATGGTTGGGAACCAGTGCGGCCTCTTCGCGGTAGTGGCGGAGGGCGGCTTCGAGATCGCCGCGCTGCTCCTCCACCTCCGCCAGAATCGTACGGTATCCGGAGGCCGTAGGTTCCAGGCGAATGGCATGTTCCAGGGCGGCCTGCGCCTGCGGCAGGTCGCCCTGCGCACGGCGCACCAGCCCCAGGTGCAGGAATTGCAGGCTGTTGTTCGGGTTGGCTGTGATGGCGCGGCTGAGGAACATCTCCGCCTGGGCAAGATCTCCTGCGCGATAGTACGTGATTCCCAGGCTGAGGTTGCCCCACCAGTAGTTGGGATCGATAGCCAGAGCCTCGTGGTAGAGACGAATGGCCAGGTCCATCTGGCCGCGGTTGGTGAGCTCATTGGCCAGGAAGGTGAGCGCGTCCAAGTTGCGCGGCGCCATTTCGACCGCGCGCGTGTACAGCGAGAGGTTGGTGGCCCAATGACGAGCCTGGGCGACGGTACCTGCCCCCAGGAGTGCAGCCAGCACCAGCGCCGCCGTGAATTGGCCGGTGGGGAGCCCGAAGCGCAAAGTGCTGCCCAGGCGGATGCGGCGCAGCGCCAGCGCGACCAGGGTCACGAAGCCGATGGAGGGCAAGTAGAGGTAACGGTCGCCCACGATCTGCGTCGCGGGGAACGCCGGCAGGGCCAAAACCGGCAGGATGGGAAGGAGCCAGACCAGGCCGGCAACCAACGCAGGAGACGGCCATCTGCGCCCGATGAACCACAGCCCAGCAGCAAGGGCGAGCAAGCCCAGCAGCGGGAGCGCGAAGTTGGCAAAGTCCGGCGAATTGACGAAGGAGAAATCGTAAAAGGCGCTGAGACCTATCGGGAGCAGGAGTTTGCCGGAGTAGAACCAGGCCACTGAAGGCAAAGTCCAGAGCAGCGTATCCCACGTGATGGGAGTGGCGAGGCTGCCCAGCCGGCCGAAGACGGCATAACGAAGTGGAAGATAGAGGAAAAGAGTGAGCAACCAGTACGGACCTGATTGCCGGAGAGCGCGCCCCAGCGCTCCGGACGAGGAATCGGTCATCCACGCCAACAGCGCGACCATGAGCGGCAGGACTATGACGCTCTCTTTGGTCAGCAGCGCCAACGAATAGCAAAGCAGCGAAAGAGCCAGCCAGCGCGATGGCCGGGGATCGCGGCGGCTTCGCAACCAAAAGAGGGAGCAGGAGATGGCGAACAGGGCAGCCAGGGGATCGTTGGCACTCGACAGCCAGGCGACCGCCTCGACGTGAATGGGGTGCAGTCCGAAGATCAGGGCGGCAAGCGCCGCCATCCAGGCGTCCTGGCTGACGGAGAACGCGAGGCGTCCCACCAGGAAGGTCACCGCCAGGTGCAGCGCGAGCGCGGTCGCATGCCAGCCGAGAGGGTTCAGCCCGAACAACGTCCGATTGACGAGCAGCCAGAGCAGAAACACCGGCCGGTAGTAGTTGCCTTCGTTCGGACCCTGCATGTGGGCCCAAACGTGTTCCCGAAAGAACGCAGGCACGAAACTCCAGGATTCGAGGCGCGGGTTGAGCACGATCTGCGGAATGTCGTCGTAAACGAACTGGAAGCGCAGCGTGTCGAGGTAGGCGAGGGCGGTGAGCAGCAGAGCCAGTCCCAGGAGGAAACCAGGACGCGGCACGAAGCACGAAGCCGAGCCAGGAAGACGGTCGGATGGTTCTGCGGTCACCATATGTGCCGTGTCCGGGAGGAAGGCCATGATATCGTGCGCGAGACGGTGGGACGAGCAAGAGCATGCCAGGAACAGAGGCGGAGATCGGACCGGACTCGGAACGCAGGGGGCGGATCTTCCTGGCCGTCGCGCTGCTGCTGACGGCGGTGTCGTATTCCGGGACGCTGCGGGGTCAGTTCGTCTACGACGATGTGACGCAGATCGTGCGCAATCCCTTTCTTCAGTCATGGAGCTTCCTGCCGCAATACTTCAGCCAGCACGTGTGGGCGCACATCTGGCCGGACCAGCCGGGCAACTACTACCGGCCGGTGTTCCTGGTGTGGCTGCTGATCAATCGCTCGCTGTTCGGACTGGAACCGCTGGGATGGCATGTGATGTCACTGCTGGCGCAGCTGGCGTGCACGGCGCTGGTGTACCGGCTGGCGGAGCGCCTGTTGCGCGATGGCTACGCCGCCGGATTCACCGCGCTGATCTTCGGCGTTCATCCCGTCCACCTGGAGGGGGTGGCGTGGGTCTCGGGCGCAACCGAGCCGCTGATGGCGGTGCTGGCAGTGGCATCCTTCCTGTGCTGGATGGACTGGTATGAGCATGCTCCCCGCCGAGGGTTGTGGCTGGCTGGTTCCCTGATTCTATTTCTGTTTTCCATGATGATGAAGGAAACGGGGATGGCGGTGGCGGGCCTGGCGGCGGTGCACGCGCTGGCGTTCCCACACGAGCCTGGGCGGAGGAAAGCGGTGACAGGCGCTCTTTCCGCGCTGGCGGCATTCCTGCCGGTGGCGGCGGCTTACCTGGCCATGCGCGCGCATGTGCTGCGCGGAGGAGGACAGCCAGAATGGGCGGAACTGGCCAATTTCCTGCTTACGCTGCCGTCGGTGGCGATGTTCTATCTGCAGCACCTGCTGTGGCCGGTGAAGCTCGGCGTCTTTTACGATCTGGGAATGGTGACCCGCCCGGAATTCCGGGGGTTCTGGTTGCCACTAGCCGGAGTGATTGCAGGTGCGGGCACTCTGGGGTGGTGGGCGAGGCGGCGTCCGAAAGTGATGAGCGGCCTGGCCTGGCTGATTTTGCCGCTGCTGCCCGCCCTGGCCGGTGTGGCAGTCTTCGATCCGCATGATCTGGTACACGACCGCTATCTGTATCTGCCGGTGGCTGGCTTCGCGATGCTGGTAGCCCTGGGTCTGCGGAAGATCCGCTGGGGACGCTCTGAGGTTTTCGGATTGCCCGCGGGCCAGGCCGTAGCCTTCGGCGCCCTGGTGCTGTTCCTGGCCGCGGCGACTGCGGCGCAAAGCGGGTACTGGGCCAGCAACCTGCTGCTCTACACGCGGGGCGTGGAAATCGCGCCCGGAAACGTTCTGGCGCGCGACAATCTGGCGAACGAGCTGCACAAGCGCGGACGCACCGATCTGGCTATCCAGCTCTACAAGGAGTCGGCGGCGCTGGACCCGCAGCACTGGACCACGCACTTCGCGATGGGCGTGACGTATTTCGAATCGGGCCGTTTCGAGGAGGCAGACCAGGCACTGAGCCGCGCCATCCAGTTGCGCCCGCTGAATGCCAACCAGTACTACTTTCAGGGGCTGGCGCGGATGAACAGCGGGCGCTGGCCGGAGGCGGAAACGCCGCTGCGCAAGGCGATCGAGATCTGGCCGCGAGAGGCCGGCTTCCACCATGCGCTGGGAACGGTGCTGAGCCGGCTGGGCCAAGAGGACGAAGCGCGCCGCGAGTGGGAAACCGCCTTGCAGTTGAACCCGGCCTCACCCGCGCGCCAGGAACTCGAGGAAATGAAACGCCGGGTTTCAGTCCCCCGCTAGACTGGGCAGCGAAGCACGGGCTGGGGAGGTCGCCCAAGCCCGTCTGGGCACAGAGCTGCTGTTCGATTGACTATGATCCGCCAAGCTGCAGGAGAGCGTGAACACGACGGAAACGAGCCGGCCGGCGGAAGGGAACGCCGCTGGCTGGTGGTGTTGCTGCTGGTGACGGCGCTGAGCTATGCGGTCACACTCGGCTTCGGATTCGTTTACGACGACCACCAGAGCATCGAGCAAAACCCGCTCCTCACCTCCTGGCGGAACGTGCCGCGATTTTTCAGCGAGCACTTCTGGAGCCACCTCCCCGGCGTTCCGGCGCGCTTCTACCGGCCGCTGCTGCTGCTGTGGTTTATTGCCAACCGAAGCCTGTTCGGGCTGGATGCGAGCGGGTTCCATGCCACGACGGTCCTGGTTCATCTGCTGGCCACTGTGCTGGTGTATGGGTTGGGAGTGCGTTTGCTGGAAGACCGGCGGGCGGCGTTGGTGGGAGCGATGGTATTCGCGCTGCATCCTCTCCACGTGGAGAGCGTGGCCTGGATCTCCGGCGTGTGCGATCCGCTGCTGACGGTAGGCTTCGTGGGCGCCTTCCTGTGTTACCTAAAGTCGCGCCAGGCTGCAGGGAAGCGGGCAGCCTGGACGGCAGCGGCCCTGCTGTTGTTCGCCGGAGCGCTCGCCGCGAAGGAAGTCGCCGTGGTCCTGGCAGCACTGGTGTTCCTGCATGCCTACTTCACAGCAGAGTTTCCTCGCCAGGCACGCAGGATGGCCGCGGGCGCGAAGTCGATGCTGCCGTACCTGGTGCTCGCGCTGGCGTTTGTAGGGATACGGGCGAAGGCGCTGGGGGGCTGGGTAGCACTGACCTCGATCTCGACCGGTACCGCGTTGCTGACGGCTCCGCAGATGCTGGCGTTCTACGTTCGGCTGCTGGTGTGGCCGACGGAACTCAGCCCTTACTACGACTTGGATTATGTGCGGCAGCCGGGAATTGCGTTACTGATTCCGCTGGCCATGGTGGCGGTGTGCGCCGCAGCGGTCGGCTGGTGGTGGAGCCGGTCGCGTGACTGGCGAGTGGCGTTCGCCGCCCTGTGGGGTTTGCTGGCACTGGCGCCGGCGCTCAACGCGCGCCTGGTCAACGAAGACGAATTGGTGCATGACCGCTATCTCTACCTCGCCTCCGTGGGGTTCGCGTTGCTGGCGGGGCTGGGGTGGCGCTGGCTCGACGCTCGGTTGCGGCCGAGGACACAGTGGCTGGCGCCGGGCCTGGCAATCCTGGCGGGAGCAGCAATGGCGCTCGCGAGCGCCCAACAAAGTCTGCATTGGAAAGACGATCTGACGTTGTTCACGCGGGCGGTAGAGATAGCGCCGCGAAGCTTCAAGGCGCAGCTCAGCCTGGCGGTCACGTACAAGGATCAAGGGAAACTGGCGGAAGCGATCCGTCATTTCCAGGCGGCCGATGAGCTGCGGCCCGGATGGCTTTCTGCCTTCAACCTGGGAATCTGCTACTACGAATCGGGCGATTTTGTCCGGGCGGAAGAACAAATGAGGCGGGCTATCACGTTTGCTCCGGCTGTCTCCGAAACCTACGCCCGGCTGGCGGTGATCCGGCTGGCTCAGAACGGAGCGGAAGAAGCGCAAAGGTTGCTCCAGAAGGCATTGGAAATCAGCCCCAAGGCTCCCGGATACCACTTTCTGCTGGGAGTGGCGTACGCCAATCAGGGAAGGACAGAAGAGGCATTGGCGGCATTTGGAGAGGAGATTCGGCGTTACCCGGGATCCACGCAAGCGACGCAAGCGCGGGAAGCGATTCGGCGGCTCGAAGCTGGAACAGGACGCGAGCGCTGAGCAGCCACGGCGGGAATAAAAATGGGGAGCCAGGCGTGAGGCCTGAGCTCCCCTTGGCTTGTACCCTCCCCCAGGTACTTCGCCAACTTGTGGCAGGACGAGGGGGCCTGCCGTGAAGCGTTACTGCAGGGCGGTCGTGCCCGCCAGGCAGGTCGTGCCCGAGCCGTCAGCCGCGAAGCGAATCACGCCCGACTGGTCGGAGCAGAAGGCGCGCTGCCCGGTCTGGCCGATGCTCACCGGCGTGCCCTGCGAGTTGTAGGTCACCACGGGCGTGCCGGAGCAGCCACCCAGAGCAAATCCATAGCCGCTCTTCTGACCGGAGGCCAGCACGTTGTCGATCAGGCCAGCGGTCGTGGAGGTCGGATTGGCGCCGGGAGCCGGCGGGCCCAGGTTGCCCAGGGTGCAGGTGAACCCGACGTTAGGATAGGTCGTCGAGTAAGTGACTTCCGCTGTGTTCAGGGTGCGGATCGAGCCCACCGCCGAAGACTCGTTCGCCGAGATTCGCGAACGGAGCAGGTTCGGGATGGCGATGGCCGCGATGATCAGAATGATCGCCACGACGATCAGCAACTCGATCAGCGAGAATCCTTTCTGTTTGCGCATTTGTTTCCCTCTTTTCTCCAGGTGTTAGCTTGTCTAGCTGTCGTGCTTGCGAAGATTTCTTGCCGAGCCGGTAGGCTCGCTGTTCCTCTGTATTGGCAAGCCAGGTTCCAGCCGACTGGATTTCCACAGCCTTCAGGCGATAGGCAAAAGTTCTTTTGTAATCAGCAAGATAGCCGAGTAATCCGTGAGTAATGGGGCCTTTTGCGGTGTTGGTAATCGCTTGTGGGTGGGCTTCGAATGACAAAATGTGTCACCCGGGAAATCAAAAAGTGTCAGTTTGGGCTGGGGCAGATGGGATAAAGATGGGGCCCAGCCAGGATACCGCCTAGCAGGCAAGGCGCTCGGGAGAGAGCGAAAGTCCGTTCAGGTCGCCAAGCACGGTGGCGGAGACGCGCCCGGTCTGGAAGTATTCGTTGGCCAGCTCGGCCAGGTCGCGGACCGTAACGGCTTCGATGAGCGCCGTGATCTCGTCCAGGCCGAAGAAGTGATCGAAATACATTTCCTGGCGAGCCAGATTGGACATGCGCGCGTTGCTGGATTCCAGGCTCAGCATCAGGCTTCCCTTCAGTTGTCCCTTGGCACGCTGCAACTCCTCCTCGGTGATGGGCTTGTTCTTCAGCGCCCGGAACTCGTCCATGATGCCGTCGACCACGCGCAAGGCGGTTTCCGGCGACGTGCCGGCGTAGACGGAGAGACATCCCGTGTCGCGGTACAAGTCGAGGTCGGAATAGATGGAGTAGGCCAGGCCCTGGCGCTCACGGATGTTCTGGAAGAGCCGGGAACTCATGCCGCCGCCCAGAATCACGTTGAGCAGATAGGTCGCGTATCGCCGGGGATGGGCAATGGGATGGGCGGGCACACCGACACAGATCTGCACCTGCTCGAGCTTTTTCTGGCTGAGCGTGATGGCTGTGGAAACGGCCGGGACCGAGTCGTGGAATCCATTGCTGCCCGCGGGGAGATGCTGGAATTTCTGCGCCACCAGGTCGACAAAATGGTCGTGCTCGAGGTTGCCGGCTGCGCTCACAATCAGATTGCCGGGCAGGAAATTGCGGGCGTAGGCATCGAGCACCAGGCTGCGGTCGAAACGGCGTACGGTCTGGCGAGTGCCCAGGATGGGCAGGCCGAGGGAATGTCCCTTCCAGAAGTTCTGGGTGAAAATCTCGTGGACGAGGTAGTCGGGGCTGTCTTCGTCGAGCTTGATCTCTTCCAGGATGACGCCGCGCTCGCGGGCAATATCCTGCTCGTTAAAGACGGGGTTCAACACCAGGTCGCTCAGGACGTCGAGGGCGACGGGAAGATGCTCATCGAGCACCTTGGCGTTGAAGCAGGTGCACTCCTTGGCGGTGAAGGCGTCCATGTGGCCGCCAAGGGCATCGATCTGACGGGCGATGTCCTCGGCGCTGCGCGTGCGTGTACCCTTGAAGACCATGTGTTCGAGGAAATGGGAGATGCCGTTGGCGGCCAATTCTTCGTGGCGTGAGCCCGTCTTGAGCCAGATGCCGATGGATACCGAGCGGATGTGTGGCATCTGCTCGGTCAGGACCAGCAGTCCATTGGGCAGCGCCTGCCGGCGTATATTGCGCTTTTCTTCGGCTGTCATCTCCTTCTTATTGTGGCATATGCCGTTGGAGACGTCATGATGTCTAAGTCTTCCCTTATCAATAGCTTATATGGAATCGCCGCGAGCCGTTCCGGGGTTAGGGCGTACAATCTGGGGGAGCAGATGCCAAGCCTGTCCTCCTACACTTAGATGCCGACCAGGGAAAAGAAACTCGAACTGTTAGGCCTTGATCTTCAAGAGCTTACCGGCCTAATGGAGGAGGCCGGGGAACCCGGCTACCGCGGCCGCCAGCTCTACGAGGCGTTGTACGGCCAGCGGCTGGGAAGGCTGGAAGAAGTGACCACGCTGCCGCAAGCGGTGCGCCGGCGACTTCAAGAGCAGGCGGTCGAGGTGGGACAGCCGCGGATCGAGAAGAGGTTCACGGCGCAGGACGGTACCGTGCGCTACCTGATGGCGTTCGGAGACGGCCAAAGCGTCGAGACGGTGTGGATGCCGGAGGGCGACGGAGGCGAGGCCGGAGATGGCAGCGAAGCCGGAGACGAAGTTGAGAAGGAATCAACCACGGAAGAGCGGCGCCGGCGGCGGGCCACGATCTGCGTCTCGAGCCAGGTGGGCTGCGCCGTGGATTGTCAGTTTTGCCTGACTGCTCAATTGGGAATGCGGCGCAATCTGACGGCCGGTGAGATTGTGGGACAGGTGTTGGTGGTGCTGGACGACCAGGGGGTGGCGCGGAAGCGCGAGCGCATCAACCTGGTGTTCATGGGGATGGGCGAGCCTTTCCTCAATTACGAGAACTTCATCAAGGCGGTACGGCTGCTGGCGGAGGGAGCGGGAATCGCTGAGTCGCGCATGACGGTTTCTACGGCCGGAGTGGCGCCGCGCATCCATGACCTGGGCAGGGAGCCGGTGCGGCCGAAGCTGGCTATCTCCATCAATGCGCCCGACGACGAACTGCGCACGCGGCTGATGCCCATCAATCGCAAGTGGAACCTGCAAACGCTGCTGGCGGCGGCGCACGAGTTCCCGTTGCGGCCGCGGGAACGGTTGACCTTCGAGTACGTGTTGCTGGACGACGTGAACGACCAACCCCAGCATGCCCGGGCACTGGCGGAGCGGTTGCGGGGATTGCGGGCCAAAGTGAACCTGATCGCGCTGAACCCGGGGCCCGGCATCGCGTTCGCTACCCCCGCTGACGAGCGCGTGCAGGGATTCCAGCGGGTGTTAATCGATGCCGGGCTGCCGACCTTCATCCGGCGGCCGCGCGGCCGGGAAATCTTCGCGGCATGCGGACAGTTGAAAGGCAGCAATTAGCAGTTAGCGATTAGCATTGAGCCTGCGAGCGTTGCATCTGATCGGTTGGACCACTTCTGTTCGTGGCTAAATGCCATGTGCCCACTGCTAAACGCCTTGTGAAACGCGACGCTGAAACCGCTACTTTCGTTTTGCGAGACCAGTGCCCGGCGGACTTCGAAACCCTGTGGCGGATCGATCAGGAGTGCTTTCCGCCGGGCATTGCCTATCCGCGCGAAGAGCTGGCGTATTACCTGGGGCAGAAGAACGCGTTTGCCTTGGTAGCCGAGCAAGGCGGCGTGATTGCGGGCTTCGTAGTGGGTGAAGTTCTGCGTCGGGGCGCGGGGCACATCATCACGCTCGACGTCCGCGAGGCGGCCCGGCGCGCGGGGCTGGGCTCGCGGCTGATGCGGGCGGCGGAGGAACGATTGTGCTCGGCGGGGTGCCACATGGTCTTCCTGGAGACGGCGGTGGACAACCTGGCCGCGCTTACTTTCTACAAGCGGCACGGCTATTCCGTGCTGCGAACACTGCCGCGCTATTACCAGGGAAGCGTGGACGGGCTGCGGATGGAGAAGCGGCTGGTGTAGCGAGGTTACGTTCTTACGGTACGGAATCAGGCACGAAGAAGGTGATCCGGTCTGTATCGTCCGCCGTTCGGCTGGTATCGGGCACAAAACCTCTTACCGAGGTGATGAGAACGTTGCGGCCTCGCTTGAGTGGCGGGGACCCAAGATCAAAGATCGCCACCAAGTCGGCTGCGCCTCCAGTCTCCTGAAAGGTCCTGGTCACATCCATTCCGTTGAGTTCGGCATGGAAGGTCGTGCGATCCACGGTTTCACCACTGACGGAGAATTTCACCGCGACGGCTACCGGGAGGGACGTCAAAGTTTCGTCATTGTGGATATTGAGAAAGGCAAGGAAACCGTCCACGGAAGGCCGGCGGCCGCCGAGGAATGGCTGGTCCAAGACCAGACCCTTGGGCCCGGAAGCTATGCCGGTAAAGCTGTCCTCGGTCCAATCGGGGATTTCTTCGCCGAGTTCACTGGCATCACTTGTGACGGAAGGGATCGGCGTGAAGCCTTGAGCGAAGAACTTTACGGACGCGGGGGGGTCTGGGCTCTTGAAGGAAAAGCCAGCGAGGGTCTGTCCCGGCTTTAGCTGGAACGGACTGGGTGGTACGTTCTGGCCTTCGTCAACCCAATCGGGTGGTGGAGGTCCCTCGGTTGCCGCCCAACTGACGACAGGCTGGTCTTGATGAATGCCGAACCTCCAGCCTGCAGGCGAGGTGGGCTGCTTGATCTCTGGCATCACATCACCCGCTAGTTCCAAGGCGAAGTACCACGCTTCCTGCTCGCTCGTCGGAGCACTGCTGAGCGTGTAGGCGTAAGTGTAGAGCGCGGTAGCGGCGTCGTAGGTCACGTTGGTATCGACCGTAACGGATACGCGATCGGCCGGAATGTACGGTACACGCACCTGTGCCGCTAGTTGCATGGGCTGCACAAGCGAACTCACGGTCAGCAACATCGCTGCGCATAGGGTTAAATAGCTTCTGGTAGTCAACATTAGAATCCTCTCAGGGTGAGGTGCCAATGATCACCCTCGTCGAGTGGTCCTCGCAAGCCAGCAAGGCGCATGAGCCTCGGTAGCTCGCGTCGCTGTTCTGGGTTGACGAATGCTGTATCGAGGTCCACGTTCACGCCGAAGCGATGCTCGCCGTGTGGTGGCTGCCAGTTGTTGCCGATGTCGAACACGCCTCCGGTCTCGAGGCTCATGTCGTTGTACCGCAGACGCTCCCCGGGATAGGCTGCAACGTACAAGTCAGCTAGACGACTCAGGGCGAAATTGAATTCTGGCATGCCGAAGTGATTGCGAACGTGTCTGGAACCGACACCCGGCTCCCCAAAGCTCCCAATCAGCTCGTATTGGTCGCTGGGAGACAGCTCGACCAACCCACCAAGTCCCACCTCAATGGCGAAGACTTCGGGAGTCGCTGGGAGCCCATTCGCAAGGCCCGAAACGTTCACGTTGACGTTACTCGAGAGTTCGGGTGCCGTGTAGGTGATACTCAAGAAGCCACCTGGGCCAGTGTTGCCCGCCAACATACTGAATTCGCCTTTGGGACGGCTCGGATCGTCATGGTCGTGTCCGCCGGAATTGGGAACCACTGTGTGGATAATCTGAACTTCGCAATTTGGCACGACCTCAGCGGTTTGGGTGTTCTCGCATGCCACGAGAAAGTTGAGCTGTTGCTCCTGGATGGGATATGGAGCTATACCGCCGTAGTTCCTCAGGCTAGGGAACATCTTGTATACAAGCAATTTGGGTCCAAGTATGGGTGTTACCGGATAGTGCCTATCAATGTGCTTAAGCTGGTGCTGGTGTAAATGTTGACATCGATGGGCTGGGCCAGACCCTCGGCAGCGCGAATCTGAAACGTAGCCTGAGTCTTTGGATAGTAAAGATAGATGGGATTGCAAAAGCCGACTCCGCCGTCGCGCGGACCCAGAGAGTCGTCGAGGACGTACCAATGAACCACTGCGCTAGGAACGGCACAAACCGATTCTGATAGAACAGTGTTCGCCGGAAAGTTCGAGCAGACCTGGAAGAAGTCGTTTTGCCAGGTGCCGGTAACAGCTTCCGTCCCCGTGATGGTGTTCCTGTCCAGCGTGAAGGTCGTGGTCACGGTCTTGAATTCCCCGTCGCAGAAAAAGAGTGTTGGCAACTGTACCGAGGACTGAGCTTCCGCCGGGCGCGCCAAGAAGAGGCAAACCGGCAGGAGCAGGAGGGTCAAGGCGATAGAGCGCATTCTTTTCTCCCGTAGTCGTTGAGCAGTCTCTCAGGCAGTTTCGCCTCGCGCAAGTAACGAAAGTAACGATTCGTCCTGATGGTGCCGTTCTTGGATGCGGCCCAAAACGGAACGGGCAATTCCGTGCTCCACCCGCTGCCGCGCTATTACCAGGGGAGCGTGGACGGGCTGCGGATGGAGAAGCGACTGGTGTAGGCGGCGTTCCGGTCCCACGTTAGCGCCCAACTGCGGGGCGCGAACGTGGGGCACCTTGCGAGAGTTCCGCGGGTGAGTTTCTGTCGTTCGTTTTTCCCATGTCTCCGCGCAAAAGCATCGCGTAGACATGGGGCACCGTGAGGTTCCCTTTGACATCCTCAAGATTGGGGCGGGCCGGGCTAATCTCGGCCGCGCGCTTTGCGCGCTGTGCATTCGAAGGTCGTTGCTGGTCCCACGTTAGCGCCCAACCGCGGGGCGCGAACGCGGGGCACCTTCGGCATGGGAAAGTAACTGGCCTGGGCGAGGGGCCGGCGGTATGATGCCGCGGGGCGTGGTAGAGGCTGAAGATTGCTGCGGTTGAAACCGTTTCGCATCCTGAGGACTCTGAGTTTGGCGCTGGCGGCGTTGTTCGTCGTCGGGGTGCTCGGTTTCCGCCTGATCGAAGGCTGGTCCTGGCTGGACAGCGTGTACATGGTGGTGACCACGCTGGCCACGGTGGGCTACCGGGAAGTCCATGAGCTCTCCGACGCGGGGCGCATCTTCAACATCTTTTTGATCGCTTCCGGAGTGGGGCTGGCGTTTGCGGCCATCGGGACGCTCAGCACCGCTTTGCTAGAATTCGAACTGGGACGCTTTCTGGGAAGGCGGCGCATGGAGCGCGAGATCGGACGGCTTTCCGGGCACTACATCATTTGCGGCGCTGGACGGGTCGGCCGCAGCGTGGCGCGCGAACTGGCGGCGCAGCCGGCGCCGTTCGTGGTGGTGGAGAGCAGCGAGTCGAAAGCGGAGCGCTGCGCCGAGGACTGGCCCACGCTGGTGGGCGACGCGACCAAAGAAGAAGTGCTGCGGGAAGCGCGCATCGAGCATGCGCGCGGGCTGGTGGCGGCCACCACCACCGACGCGACCAACATCTACATTGTCCTGACTGCGCGCAGCCTCAATCCCAAGCTGAAAATCATTGCGCGGGCCAGCGAGGAAGGGTCGGAGAAGCATCTGCTCACGGCGGGCGCGGACTCAGTGATCTCGCCCTACGTTTTCGCCGGACACCGCATCGCGCAGACCTTCCTGCGCCCGGGTGTGCTGGACTTCCTGGATATCGCCGTTGGCCGGGACGAAACCAAGCTGCAGGTGGAGATTGAAGAGCTCAGTGTGACTGCCGGGTCCTCCCTGGCCGGCACCACCATCGGAGAGTCGCGGATCCATCAGAAGATGGGGGTCATCATCCTGGCCATCAAGCGGCCGGGCGAGGCCATGCGGGTGAACCCCAGCGCCACCGATATCATCCTGGGCGGGGACTCGCTGATTGTGGTGGGCGAGACCGAGAACCTGAAGCGACTGGAGCAGCTCGCCCTGACCCCGAGCCGCAGCGTAACCCATTGATCTCCTGCCGATGAAGATCGTCACCGCCGCCGAGATGCGCGAGATCGATCGCATCACCAGCCAGCGCTACGGCGTGCCTTCGCTCACCTTGATGGAAAACGCCGGCGCAGCAGTGGCGGAGTTCCTTCTGCGCGAATATCCGCAGGCACAGTGCTTCGGCGTCATCTGCGGCAAAGGCAACAACGGCGGCGACGGCTTTGTGGCCGCACGCAAGCTGCACGAAGCCGGGAAACAGGTGAAGGTACTGCTGCTGGCTGACCCGGGAGACCTGAAGGGCGATGCGGCGGAGATGTACAAGAAGCTGCCGCTTACGGCCGTAATCGCCCGGAACGAGGAGGAACTGAACAGCGAATCCGCAAGAGAGGTGTTCGCGGCGGAGGTGCTGGTAGACGCGATCCTGGGGACCGGGTTCAAGCCGCCGGTGAATGGGATCCAGGCGGCTGCCATTCGAGCGCTCAATGCGCTTCCGGCAAGAGCGGTGTGTGCGGTCGATATTCCTTCCGGAGCAAGCGCGGACGAACCTTTCGAGCCGAACCCAGAATTAGTGGCGAAGTGTGGCGGAATTGTAACCTTCACCGCACCGAAGCCAGTTCATCTGTTCAATCGATTCGCATGCCTCAAAACTGTCGTAGCGCAGATCGGGACTCCGCGCGAAGCGGTGACCTCCAAGCTGGCTATGGAAGTCATCACCCCCGACGATATCGGAACGGTTCTATTGCCGAGAGAGCCGGATGCCCATAAGGGCGACTTTGGCCACGTCCTGATCGTGGGCGGCTCGGTGGGCAAGGCTGGGGCACCAGCCATGGCCGGTATGGCCGCATTGCGCGCCGGCGCCGGCCTGGTGACCGTGGCGGTCCCGCGCTCGATCCAGCCCACCGTGGCAGGATTCATGCCGGAGTTGATGACCGAGGCGCTGGAGGAAACCGAAGTCGGAACAATTTCCATGCGCGCACTAGAGTACGGGCGGATGGACAAGCTGATGGAAGGGAAGAGCGTGGTGGCCATCGGTCCGGGTATCTCGCGGCATCCCGAGTCGGCGGAGTTCGTGCGGACGTTGGTCGCCGAGTGCGACCTGCCGGTGGTGCTCGATGCCGATGGGCTGAATGCTTTCGAAGGGTGCGCGTCGAAGCTCGATGGAAGCAAGCGACTGCTGGTAGTGACGCCGCATCCGGGAGAGATGGCGCGGCTCACGAACTCCTCAGCCAGGGACATCCAGAAGGACCGCGTCGGGGTGGCGCGAAACTTTGCCCGCGAGCACAAATGCGTTGTCGTGCTCAAGGGCTGGAGAACTTTGATCGCGCTGCCCGAAGGTATGGTCTGGGTGAACCCGACGGGCAATCCCGGCATGGCAAGCGGAGGAACCGGCGACATCCTCACCGGGCTGGTCGCCGGCTTGATGGGGCAACATCTGTCGGAGAAAGAGAGGGCTTCAATTGCCGCCGTCTATTTGCACGGTCTGGCCGGCGATTTGGCCCGGGACGAGTTAGAGGAGCACGTCATGACCGCGACCGACCTGCTGCGGTGCCTTCCAGCGGCGTTTCGCGTGGCGCGCGAGCGGGCGCGGGACAAGTTCGTGCGAGTGAGCGGATAAGGTGGTTGCGGCGCGCCCGATTGTCGCTGCCTCGCTCGCGAGCTCGCTCGGCGACGCCCATCGGGCGCGCTGTCAGAACTCAGGCAGCTTACCCGGGCTTACGCCCGGGGCTAACTCTAATGCTGCCCGCCATGGGCGGGCTGGGGCGTTGGGAGGGCTGGCGGTGCAACGCTTCAAGGAAGCGCCTTTCCTGAAGAGGTCGGACCATCGCAACACCGGGGTCCTTCGCTCGGGTTTCCCGCACCGGAGACTGCGCGCGGAAGGCTTGCCTCGCTCAGGATGATGGCTGAATGAGAGTTCAAGTGAGATCGAAGGAAATCCTGACTGGCTCGGCGGAGGAAACAACGGCTCTTGGGCGGAAGCTTGCCGCCGAACTACGTCCGCCGAAACTCGTGGTGGTGACCGGCGAGCTGGGAGCAGGGAAGACCACACTCATCAAAGGCATCGTCGAGGGCTTCAAGGCGGCGAAGGTAGAAGACGTGACCAGCCCGACCTTCACGCTGGTGCACGAATTCCGCGGGCCGGAAGCTGATGTGTATCACATCGATCTGTATCGCGTGGACACGCCGCGCGAACTGGAGACGCTGGGCCTGGATGACCTGATGGGAGAGCGCAGCCTGCTGCTGATCGAGTGGGGAGAGAAATTTGAACGTTTTCGAAGAGACCGCGACGTTGAAATCAAGATTGCGCGGACAGGAGAAAACCAGCGGCGGATTGAATTGTCGAATTGACGAATTTACGAATTGAGTTGCGGGCGAGCGACGCCTGTCAATTGCTTCCAGACTCAGACACGATTCTTCAATTCGACAATTCCGAAATCCGACAATTCTCAGAATCCCATGATGTTGTAGCCGCAATCCACGTAGATGACCTCGCCGGTGATGGCGCTGGAGGCGTCGGAGGCCAGGAAGAGAGCCGTGGAACCCACTTCGGCAACGTCCACGTTTCGGGCCAGCGGGGCGCGCTCGGCGTGGGACTTGAGCATGTCGCCCAGGCCGGCGATGCCGCGCGCGGCCAGGGTCTTGATGGGTCCGGCGGAGATGGCGTTGACGCGGATCTTGCGCTTGCCGAGGTCGTGGGCAAGGTAGCGGACGGTAGCTTCGAGCGCGGCCTTGGCCACACCCATGACGTTGTAGTGCGGCACGACGCGCTCGGAGCCGTGATAGGTGAGGGTGATGATGCTGCCGCCTTCGGTCATCAGCGGCGCGGCGGCGCGCGCCAGCGCGATGAGCGAATACACGCTGACATCGTGCGCGATACGGAAGCCTTCACGCGTGGTGTTCAGGAACTCTCCCTTCAACTCCTCGGCAGGCGCGTACGCGATCGAATGCACCAGCACGTGCAGCTTGCCGTAGCGGGACTGCAGCTCGCCGAACAGGCGATCCACTTCCTGGTCGCTGGAGACATCACACTGGAAGCCCTCCGCGCCGGGAAGGTCGGCGATGAGGTCGCGAGCTTCTTCGGCCAGTCGCTCGTTCTGATACGTAACGGCCAGGCGGGCGCCGGCATTAGCCAGACTCTGCGAGATGGCCCAGGCGATGGAGCGTTTGTTGGCGACTCCGAAGACGACCGCATTGCGACCCTCGAGCGGTTGAAACATGAAGGCTCCTTGAAAACCTACCATTCTGCCACAGAGACACAGAGGCACAGAGATTGAAGATTGAAACCATGCGGCCGGAGAGATGGCCGGGGGCGGTGGATGGCGGAACCAGAGCTAGGAGCCAGGAGCTGGCGGCTACACGTACTCGAAGTGCGTGCTAGCGGCGGCGATGCCGATCTGCTGGCCGGGAACGGCCTCGCTGCGCACGACGCGGCCGCGATAGCGCACCTGGACGCGGTCCATCAGCACCAGTTCACGCGGCAGGGTGACGACGTATTCGATTTCCAGGCCCGTGGCGAGGGGCGTATCAAGATAAAAGTAGACACCGCCGGCGCCGACGTCACGCGTGACGCCGGTGACCTCGCGCGCGATGCCGTCGTCAAAGTACACGTGGATGGGCAGACGCATGGTGAAGCGCTTGGCGCGACGCTTGTCCTCGCGAGGCTCGGGCGGGGCGATCACCGACTGCATCCATTCCTTCGCCACGTCGAAATTCTCCGCGGTGCCCGGAATGTGCTGTCCCCGGCCCTTGGGGTGAGAACAGGAGAACGGGCCCGGCACCCGGTTCGATGCTAGCCGCGCACCGAGGTTACACCAAGTGCCCAGGTTGGTACCGGCCGCGTGCTGTGCATACCCGCTCCCGGGGACGAAGGCAGAGATTCCTTACGAGTGCGGCGACAAAAAAGGGAAGGACCGGTCCGATTTTTGTTGAGGCATCGCAGTTCAGGCTGGTAGCATCCAACCGGAAGCAATTCTTTCGGGTGAATCAGCCCGTTCTGCGCCACATCCTGCGGCGCCCTTGCTCACGTCGTCTGGGACGCACGAGAACCTATTTCATCGGGGAGGCAGTTCATGTCGGACTTCTACCAGACAGGTGTTATCGCCACGCTGCACCGGTTGGGCGATGCCAAGCTGGAGGTGTTGGAAACCCAGTTGCAGCGCTACGCCCAGCAACAGCCCATCGCGCTGGTCTTGCCGGCGCTGTATAGCGAGTTCGAAAAGCCGGCCATGGCGCGCATCCTGGGCGAGCTTTCCTCTGTCCGCTATGTGGAGCAGTTCATCGTGACGCTGGCCGGCGCAACGGCGGCGCAGTTCCGCGAAGTGAAGGAACGGTTGAACGTTCTGCCGGGACAGGTGCGGGTGGTGTGGAACAGCGGTGAGCGCGTCCAGAGCCTGTACCGAACACTGGAGGAGAACGGGCTGCAGCCGGGACCGGACGGCAAGGGGAGGTCCTGCTGGATGGCGTACGGGTATGCGCTGGCCAGCCGCCGGGCGGGTTGCATCGCGCTGCACGACTGCGACATCGTGAACTACGACCGGCGTATGCTGGCGCGGTTGTGCTACCCGGTGGTGAATCCGAACATCAACTTCGAGTTCTGTAAAGGGTTCTACGCGCGGGTGAGCGACCGCATGCACGGGCGGGTGACGCGGTTGTTCGTCACTCCGCTGGTGCGCGCGCTGCAGTCCATTTTCGGTCACGTGCCGTTCCTGGTGTACCTGGACAGCTTCCGCTATCCGCTGGCCGGCGAGTTCGCCATGCAGGCGGACCTGGCGCGGGTGAACCGCATCCCCTCGGACTGGGGTCTCGAAGTAGGAGTGCTGGCAGAAATCTACCGTAACTGCTCGATCAAGCGGGTGTGCCAGGTGGATATCGCGGACAACTACGAACATAAGCATCAGGATCTGTCGCAGGGCGATCCATCGCGAGGACTCATGAAGATGTCGGTGGATATCGCCAAAGCGCTGTTCCGCATTCTGGCGGCGGAGGGAGCGAGCTTTGACACGGGACACATGCAGACCCTGCAGGTACGCTACGTGCGCAAGGCGGAGGACAGCATCACGCGCTACCACGCCGACGCCATGATCAACGACCTGGTATTCGATCGGCACGAAGAAGAGACGGCGGTTGAGACTTTCGCCCAGGCGCTGAAGGTCGCGGCCGACGAGTACTTTGCCGATCCCCTGGGCGCGCCGCTGATCCCCAACTGGAACCGCATCACCTCGGCGCTGCCCGGGTTCCTGGGCGCGTTGTCGGAGGCGGTGGACGCGGACAACCCGGAGTTCGTGGCCCGCAAGCGCGAGCCGCTGGCGGCTTCGGCTTAGCCGCGGTCCCCGGGCTCGCAGCCTGTGAAGGAGAGGAAGCGTGGAAGCCTTCCTGCCGGCCGAACTGGAGACTCGCCTGAAGGAGATCGGCGAGACGGACATCGTCGCCGGTATTCCCAGCTACAACAACGCCCGCACCATCGGACATGTGGTGCGCGCCGTAGCCGCGGGACTGGCGAAGTATTTCCCCGACCGGCGGTCCATCCTGGTGAATTCCGACGGCGCCTCCAAGGACGGCACGCCGGAGGTAGTGCTGAAGGCGGAGGTGGACACGGAATCGCTGTTGCTGGTGGCGCACCCGGTGCGTCCGGTGCAGCGGCTGAGCACGCCCTACCACGGGATTCCGGGGAAGGGCAGCGCGTTTCGCACCATCTTCGAAGTGGCCCGTCAGTTGAACGCCAAGGCCTGCCTGGTAGTGGACTCGGATCTGCGCAGCATCACGCCCCACTGGGTGGACCTGCTGGTGCGCCCGGTGCTGGAGCGCAACATCGACTTCGTCGCGCCCTACTACCTGCGCCACAAGTACGACGGCACCATCACCAACGGCATCATCTATCCACTGACCCGCACCCTGTTCGGCAAGAGCGTGCGGCAGCCCATCGGAGGAGACTTCGGTTTCTCCGGACGCCTGGCGGCGCACTATCTGACCAAGGACGTGTGGGAGACCGACGTGGCGCGCTTCGGGATCGACATCTGGATGACGGTCACGGCGATGGGCGATGGGTTCCGCATCGGGCAGTCCTACCTGGGCGCCAAACTGCACGACGCCAAGGATCCCGGAGCCGACCTGACGGCCATGTTTCGCCAGGTCGTGGGCTCGTTGTTCTCCCTGATGGGAAGCTACGAGGCGGTGTGGAAGGAACCCAAGACAGGGGAATCGGTGCCGATGTTCGGTTTTCCGTTCGACGTGGGCGTCGAGCCCATCACGGTCGACGTCAACCGCATGATCCGCGCCTACGCGCAGGGCGTGCGCGACCTGGCGGAGGTGTACAAGGTGTTCCTTTCGCCGGAGACGCTCGAGTCTTTGGCAGCCTGGGCCAGGGTCGATGGCGAGAACTTCCGCATCCCGGACGTGCTGTGGGTACGGCTGATCTACGAGTTCGCGGCGGCGCACCATCAGAAGAAGATGGATCGCGACCATCTCATGCAATCGCTGGTGCCGCTATACCTGGGGCGGACGGCATCCTTCGTGATCGAGGTGCGGGAGAGCAATGCGGTTCAGGTCGAAGACCGCATCGAACAGTTATGCAGGATATTCGAGCAAGAAAAGCCCTATCTGCTGGCGCGCTGGTCCGGCACGCCGCCACCGGAGAAGACGGAGAAGGTGGAGAAGGCAGAGAAGGAGGAGTCACGTGCAATCGCTGATTGAAAAGGCGTTCCTGATCCCATTCCAGCGGCTGGCGGACCAGTTCGCCGCCATTCTCCCGGGATTGGTAACCGTGCTGGTCGTGCTGGTGGTCGGAGGCGCGTTCGCGTTCGTGGCCCGCCGCATCACCGAAAGGCTGCTGCACCTGTTGCGCTTCGACCGCATGATGATGGAAACCGAACTGGGCAGCATCGTGGCCCGCAGCGGCCTGTTCCGCGCGCCCAGCGATTTCGCCGCGCGCCTGCTGCAGGGCGTGCTGTGGGTGCTGATCATCCTGATCGCGCTGGAAGCGGCCGAGACGGAGATGACCCACAGCCTGGTGGTGCGCTTCGTCAACTACGTCCCCGACCTGATCACGGCCTTGCTGGTGCTGCTGCTGGGAGTGCTGGTGGCCAAGTTCCTGGCGCGCAGCGCCCTGCTGGCGGCGGTGAACGCGCAGTGGTGGGGAGCGCGGCTGGTGGCCGGCATCGTGCGCGTGCTGGTGCTGAGCCTGACGGTAGTGATTGCGCTGGAGCAGTTGCGCATCGGACGCACGGCGCTGCTGGTCGCCTTCGCTATTCTGTTTGCCGGAATCGTGATCGCGCTGGCCATCGCCTTCGGCCTGGCCGGACGCGACATGGCTCGCGAGTGGCTGGAGGGAAGGATGCGCCCGGGCGAGAAGGAAGAAGAGGTCTTCCGGCACTTGTGAGCCCGCTGGCGCCGCGCTACGTCGTGTTCACCGATCTCGACGGGACGCTGCTCGACCATCACACCTATTCGTGGTCAGCGGCCCAGCCGGCGCTGGAGGAGCTGGAACGGCGGTCTATTCCGCTGGTCTTTTGCAGCAGCAAGACACGGGCCGAGATCGAGGACTTGAGGAGGCGCCTGCGCAATCCGCATCCTTTCATTTCCGAGAACGGCGCCGGCGTGTTCATCCCCCAGGAATACTTCAAGCGAAAAGTTCCCGGCGAGATCCGGCTGGGCCGTTACCACTGCCTGGCGCTGGGAAAGCCGTACGAACAGATGATCGAGCAACTAAAGGAAATCGCGGCCGAAGCCGGCGCCGAGGTGGTCGGCTTCCACCAGATGAGTGCGCGCGAGGTCGCCGCTAACACCGGACTCGACCTGCGCCAGGCAGCATTGGCCAAACGCAGGGACTTCGACGAACCGTTTTTCTTCGCCGGATCGGATTCGAAGGCAGAGAAAAAACTTCTGCAACTGGCGCGGGAACATGGGCTTGAGGTGGCGCGCGGCGGACGCTTCCATCATCTGTTTGCCGGCAGTGACAAGGGCAAGGCGGTGCGCAAACTGATGGATCTGTATCGCGCCGCATCCCACGTTCGTCTGCGGTCGGTCGCTCTGGGCGACAGCGCCAATGACCTGCCGATGTTGGCGGCCGTCGACCAGGCCTTTCTGTTGCCGAACCCGGAAGGAGAGTTCGACGCCCAGGTGCTCGCTCGGCTGCCGAAGATCATGCGCGGCGATGCGCCGGGGCCTGAGGGATGGAACAGCGCTGTGCTCGGGCTGCTGTCGTCCTGACATCCTGAACCTTCCGGCCGGGTGTCGTTGACATTGACCCGATCAACCGGAACATCATCTGCGTGCCGGAGTTCGCTCGCGCCGTCTGGCTGATGGACCTAACCTTGCATCTCTTCGACACTCAGACCGGTGCGCGCCTGGAAAGCTGAGGCCGGGCAATACAACGCCGTCCCTTATACTGCTGATAATGTCGCGAGGACGCACCTGATCCCCTTTATCGAAATCGGCCCTCTCAAGCTGGGCACCTACGGCCTGATGGTTTGGCTGGGGCTGGTGTGCGGCTACAAGGCGCTGGAAGCCGACTTGAAGCGACGCAAGCTTTCGGCGGACGCTTTGAACATCGCGCTGTGGCTGGCGGCCGCGGGTCTGGTTGGCTCCAAGCTCTACCACGTGCTGGAGACACCGGCCGAGCTGTTCGCTGATCCGGTGGGACGCTTGTTCAGCTCCAGCGGATTCGCCTGGTATGGAGCGGCGATCGGAGGGGTGATTACCGTAGTTCTGCTGGCGCGGCACTACAAAATGCCGCTGCCGGTGATGCTCGATGTGACCACGCCCGCCGTGGCGCTGGGATACGCCGTCGGACGCATCGGCTGCCTGCTCTCGGGCGACGGCGACTACGGCATCCCCACTTCGCTGCCCTGGGGCATGAGTTTTCCCCACGGCCTGGTACCGACGACCGAGCGCGTGCACCCGACGCCCATCTATGAATTCCTCGCAGGCGTGGTGATCTTCTACTACTTGTGGCGGGTGGGAGCCAAGGTGCTGCTGCAGCCGCGCCCCGTAGGTGAAGTGGCGGCGCAATACTTCGTGCTGAGCGGGCTGGCGCGCTTTCTGGTGGAGTTCATCCGCATCAACCCGCGGTCGTTCTTTGGCCTGACCAACGCGCAGGCCGTGAGCCTGCTGTCGATGATTGCAGGAATCACGCTGCTGGCGGTGGTGCGGCGGCGGTTCAAGGCGGTCAAGGCGGAGCACCGCATCGCGCAGCATGCCGGCGAGCACGGAACCAAGATGCAGCCCGAATATCACCGCGCGACGCCCGAGTGTCCGCATCCGGAGCGCTGGCGCATGTACGACTCCATGACGGCCGAGGTCGAAGTGCTGGAGTTCCTCAAGTGCCTGGTCACCACCGTGAAGCCGAGCCTGGTGGTCGAGACCGGCAGCTTCATGGGCGCAAGCACCTTGTGGATCGCCGAAGGGCTGAAGCAGAACGGTTTCGGCAAGGTCATCACCTGCGAGCACGATCCCGTGGTGTTCGCGAAAGCCCGGGAACGACTGCAAACTGCGGGGCTGCTGCCCTGGGTCGACTGCCGGAACCAGGCCAGTCTGGAGCTCGAGGTCGACGGGAGGATCGACTTGTTTTTCAGCGACAGCGATCCGCCCATCCGCGAGCAGGAAGTGCGGCGCTTTCTGCCGCAGATCAATCCCACCGGTCTCATCCTCATGCACGACGCGAGTTCACACCTGCGCGTAGTACGCGAAGCCGCGCTGCGCATGGAGCAGGAGGGCCTCATCTCCGTTGTGCTGTTGCCCACGCCGCGCGGGCTGGTGGTTGCGCAAAAGAGAACCGGCCGGAAGTAAGGGTCGAAAAGAGTTGCGCGCTTGGCGTTGATTCAGCCGAGTGTCTTGCACGGGATCGACAAACAGCGCTACCATGCCCGCCGATTGTCGACCGTCACCTCGTGGAGGTTCCCATGCGCCCCTTGAGCGGGTTGACCCTCGTGCTCCTGCTGCTGGTGGCGACCACGCCGGCAACGGCGCAGCTGGGACAGATCATCATTCCTGCCGGTACCCCTGAGGATGCCGCCATCCAGCAAATCAATCAGGAAGCGGACACGCAGAAAAAAGTGCAAATGCTGGAAGAGTTTGTGCAGAACTTCTCGTCCAATGCCGCCGCCGTGGCCTACGGACACTCACAGTTGGCGGAGTTGGCTCTGGCGCGGGGCGACGCACAGGCCGCCCTCGCGCACGGCGACAAGGCGCTGGAAGCCATGCCCAACAATCTCGACCTGATCATGGCCCAGGTGACGGCCGCCATGCAGACCAAGGACAATACGCGCATCGTGGAGTATGCGGCGCGCGGCGGCGAGCTGTACAACAATCTGGAGAAGCACAAACCGGAAGGCATGACGGACGAGCATTTCCGCAACCGCGTCGAGGAGTTGCGCCTGCAGCACAAGCCGTCCTATGACTATCTGGAAAGCGTGGCCTTCAACGGCATCGCCAATGAAGAGAGTCCGGCCAGGCGCATGGCCCTGATCGAACGCTTCACACCGGCGTTTCCGGGATCGAAGTTCGAGGAGCAGGTGGCCCAGTTCGCCATGATCGCGCTGCAGCAACTGAACGACCGCACCCGCTTGATCGCGTACGCGGAGAAGACGCTGCAGGCGAACCCGGAAAGCGTTCCCGTGCTGGTGCTGCTGGCGGACAGTTTCGGTTCCGATCCCAAGACGGCCGCACGCGGCGTCGAGTACGGACGCAAGGCGGTGACACTCGCCGACAAAGACGCGGCCGCCGACCCGCAGCGCGCGCTGCTGGCGGGTACCGCGCACACCGCGCTGGGGAAGGCGCTGCTCAACCAGGGGAACACGGCAGCGGCCATCGCCGAGTTGCAAAAAGCCTCGAGCGCGCTCAAGAACGAAGCCGGAGCGTATGCCGAATGTCTGTACTATCTGGGCTTCGCCTACGCCAAACTGAACCGGCTGACGGAAGCGCGACAGGCGCTGATGCAGGCCGCAGAAATCAACAGCCCGTTCCGCCAGCCGGCCCGCGATCTGCTGGCCAAGGTCAACGCCGCCCGCGCCAAGGGCCGCTAGCGCATGGCGATGAAACTCCGCGCGGCGTCGAGTTCCTTGCGCTCCGTATTCTCCTTCCCGCACGTTTCCAGCAGGCGGTTGTAGAAGGTTCGGGCCAGAGAGGTATCGCCCGCCTGTTCCGCTGCGCGCGCGGCTCCATACAGGCCGTTGAAGCGGTTGGGCGCGTTCTTGAGCGACGCCTGGTATTCCGCGAGAGCCTCCTTCGGACGTTTCAGCTCCAGCAGAAGGTCTCCGAGCATCTCGCGCGCGGGCGTGATGGCGCCGGGCGTGACCGGATGCTTGTCGGTCGAATCCTCGAGATCGGCGGCGGCGCGCATGAGCCGTTCCGCCTCCTGTGCCTTGCCCTCAGCCTGGGATACCCACGCGGCAGCGCTCAGGTGCAAGACCTCGGTCTGATCGGTCCAGAAGGGCACTTTCGATTGGCGAAGCTGGTCGCGCAGCGCGGTGAGCGTGGCCAGGTTCTGGCGAGCCGCCTCCAGCTTGCCGCTCCGTGCGGCGCCCACGGCACGAGCCCAGTGCACCATCGCCGCCGCCCAGGGGCTGGCGTCCGCGCGCGGCTGAAGGTTTGCCGTCTGTTCCCACCGGCGCGACTCCATGGCCAGACGCACCGGGATCGCTGCGAAGGCGTAGTGCGAGGTGATGCTCATGGGAATGCCCGTCTGAATGCCCTGCAGTTCGTCAAGCACGCGCTCCGCCTCGCCCTGCTCTCCTTTCTGCAAGTGCGCGTAAGCGAGATAGTCCATGGCGTGCAGTTGCTGGTCCCAGGCGCCCTCCCAGCCGCGGCTGCGCGCGTAGACGCGCGCCGCTTCCGCCGATGCGCGGTTGGAAGCGATGGCATCGTCCCAGATGCCCAGACGGATGAAGATGTGCGAGGGCATGTGCAGGGCGTGCGGTACTGCGGGCGCGATTCGGGCGTAGCGCCGTGCTGCGTTCAGTCCCTGCGCCGCCAGCGTCGGAAAGTCGTAGGAGTGAATCAAGTAGTGGGCCAGGCCGGGATGATCGGGCTGGGCGGCGAACAGCGGCTCCAGGATGGCGCCGGCCTTTCTCTGTCGCGCATAGCTCTTGTCCGGGGGCTGGGCCTGCGCCGTCCCCAGTAGCGCCAGGGAGTAGAAGATGGCGGCTTCCTTGTCGCGCGGATAGCGCTGGTGCAGTTTCTCCATCGCCTGCTCGTACTGCACCATAAGCGCCGGGTGGTCCGTGCGCTCGGGATTACGGAAGTAGGTGAGTAGGGCTGCGATGTAGTCACGCTCACGCGCGGTACGCGGCTTCAGGCTCTCGGCCTTTACCAATTCTTCGTGCATCTTCTCGCGCGTGCTTCGATCGGTGGGATACCAGAGCGGGCGGAAATTGGTCATGGCCACGCCCCAGTGCGCCATCGCGCACTTTGGATCCTTTTCTGCGATAGCGCGGAATGCTTTTTCCGCTTCTTCGTACCAGAACGAATGCAGGAGAGCCACCGCGCGGCCGAATTCCTGCCTGGCTTCTGCCGAACAGGAGACCGGGAATGTGACGCGGCCGATTTTTTCCCGTCCGTCCGGCCCATGGTCATGGCCCTCGTCGGCTCGCAGGGCCGGCGAAGACCAGAGGATGCACAAGAAAAAAAGAGTCCACGCTCTCACTTTGACCTCCAGGAAACGAGTGCGGACATTATCGAAAAAGTGTGCGGCACGCGTCTAGCGGTCGCCACAACTGGGCGATTTCCGCCTGGTGTCCGCAACGTAGCGCCTGCGCTGGAGGCAGTGCATAATACGAGTTGTGCGGCCAGCCTGCCGCAAGGAGCGGATGGTGTCAGGAGAATTGGGACGGGGACTGCGTCGGGCCACAAAGGCGGCCGAGTCGTACGCGCAGGACCCCGAGCGTGCGCGCCGGCTGCTGGAAGATGCCGAACGCAAGGCCGAACGACGTCGCGGCGTATTCGGCAGCCTGTGGTCCGATTTCACAACCGCCCTGCGCCTTCTGCGCTCGTGGCGTAGCCGTCGCTACACCAGCGTCCCCTGGCGGACGGTCGTGGCGCTGCTGGGAGCCCTGGTCTACTTCGTGAATCCGCTGGATGTCGTCCCCGACGCCCTGCCCATCGTCGGCTACCTGGACGATGCCACCATCGTCGCCTGGGTACTGCATTCCGTTCGGACCGACCTGCAGCGTTTTCGACGTTGGGAAGAAGCTGCCCTGGAATGAGCCCCTTCCAGCCTGTCTAAGTCGTTGACACAGCGAGTTGTGCCCCTCGCGGGTCAACCCGCAATGGCCCTGGCTGCATCTCAACCTCCCAGCTACTGGATATCCGTCCCATCCCCCGGGACGAGACTCGGGAGGTCACAGAGTAATGAAGCGCTTCGCAATGATGCTATTCGTAATGGTACTTTCGCTCGGGGTTGCCGCAGCGCAAACCGAAGCGGAAGCGAAGAGCACAGCCGCTGGCACAAGCAACACTTCCGCTTCGGCAGGGAAGTCCGGGGCGCAAGTGGGGTCGAGCACCTCGACAGCGGCGTCGCAGCAGGCTGCAGCCGGCCAGGAGCCGTCCCCGGAAAAGCCGAAGAAGGATGCCAAGGCTTCGGCGAGCGGTTCCGCGGATGCGTCCGTCTCGGCGAAAGCAGGTCGCGGTTCGGCCACCCTCGCCAGCGGTACGGTCATCGATGCCACTCTGACGAAGTCCATCAGTGCCGGCAAGAACAAGGAAGGCGACCGGGTTGAGGCCAAGACCACGCAGGACGTCAAGTCCGAGGGACAAGTTGTGATTCCTCGGGGTTCGAAGCTGATCGGCAAAGTCACCAAGGCACAAGTCCGTGAGAAGGGAAAAGCCGATTCACAGTCCGAGCTGGGCATCGTCTTCGAACGCGCCCTGCTGAAAGACGGCCGCGAGATTCCGCTCGATGCCACGATCCAAGCGGTAGCGGCGGCGGAGAGCGCTGTCTCCTCGACCACGATGATGGCCGATGAACCCATCATGTCCTCGGGAGCAGGCGGTGCCAGGACAACGGCCGGAGCCTCCGGGCAAGGCCGTGCGTCGGGCGGCGGGTTGCTGGGCGGCGCTACCTCCACGGTCGGCAGCACGCTCGGGGCGACCACGAACACCGTTGGCAACGTCGCTGGGGCAACTGTGGATACCGCGACTCGCACCACCGGTGCCGTGGGCGGCAGCGTGGCGGGTACCACCG
>DATMAB010000019.1 GCA_035573675.1 Terriglobales bacterium | reverse complement strand
GAAGAGCTCGCTTTCGATGAGCGTGGGCACCAGCGCCCCGCAGTCCACCGGGATGAAGGGCTTGTCGCGGTAGGAGCCGGAAAAATGGATGGAGCGGGCCACCAGTTCCTTGCCCGTGCCGCTCTCGCCCTGGATCAAAACCGGATGGGAACTGGAGGCCACCTTGGAGATGATGCGGTAGAGCTTTTCCATCTCCCTGGAGTGGCCGACCATGCCGGCGAATCCCCTGCGGTTGCGAACCTTCTCCCGCAGCAGGCGATTCTCGGTGGAGAGCCGGATCTGGCGTGCCACACGCTCCAGCAGCAGCCGCAGTTCCTCCGCGTGGAAGGGCTTGGCGACGTAGTCGCAGGCGCCCAACTTCATGGCTTCCACGGCTGACTGCACAGTGGCATAGCCGGTTATGACCACCACCTCGGCCTCCGGCCGGCGGCGGCGGAGCTCCTGCAGCACTTCGATTCCGCCCGCCCCGGGCAGACGCAGGTCCAGCAGGCACAGGTCGATAGATTCGGCTTCCAGGATGCGGTAGGCCGCAGGAGCGCTGTCGGCCACCGACACGCGAAACCCCAGGCCTTCGGCCACTTCGCGGCAGCCCTCGCGGACGGCGGGTTCGTCGTCCACGATAAGCACGTGCAAGGTCTCCGATCGCGGTAGCTCTCGAACCGCTGGCATGGTGACGGCTGGGTGCATTGTATGTCCTCTTTCCCCCTCGGCGACAGAACCTCTCAGGTGGCAAACTCGGAGCCCGGCGCAGCCGGTGCGTCCAGCATCTCCCGGATGCGGCGCGCCAGGCTGCCGGCGGAGAAGGGCTTGGCAAAGAAGGGCCGCCCGCTGAGTTGGGCCAGGCGGGCCTCGTCGCTGTAGCCGGAGATGAACAGGATGGGCAGGCCGGGCCGCAAACCCGCCAGCCGGTCGCCCAGCTCCCGCCCGCTCATGCCGGGCAGGACGAGGTCGGCAATCACCAGGTGGATCGGTTCCCGGTGACGCCTCACAACCTGCAGGGCCTCCTGAGCATGGCGCGCCGTCAGCACGCGGTACCCGCAGCGCCCCAGCGACTCCGCCAGGGAGTGCCGAACGGCATCTTCGTCCTCCACCAGGAGCACGGTTTCGCGTTCACGAGTCTCAGGAGGCGAAGGGAACGGCTCTCGGGGCCGTGCGTCCGCCGGTTCCACTCGCGGAAACAAGATGCGGACGGTGGTACCGTACCCGGGTTGGCTTTCCAGCTGGATGACGCCGCCGGCGCCCTGCACCACGCGCTCCACCGTGGCCAGACCCAGACCCGTGCCCTTCCCCGGGACTTTGGTGGTGAAGAAGGGATCGAAGGCGCGCTGGCGCGTCTCCGCGTCCATCCCGACGCCGGTGTCCCGCACCTCCAGCAGGACCCATGCCGGAGCCGGAAGCGGAACAGCCGGCGTTGTGGCATCGACCCGCGCGGTCCGCAGGGTCAGGCGTCCGCCAGTGGGCATGGCATCGCGCGCATTGGCGACAAGGTTCAGGACCACCTGCTCCAGTTGCGAACGGTCGGCGACAATCCAACCCAGGTCGGCCGCCAGTTCCAGAGCCAGTTCCACGTCCTCGCCCAACAGGCGGCGGAGAAGGTCATCCATGTCCGCCAGCAGTTCGTTGAGGTCCACGGGTTGCGGATGAAACGACTGCTGGCCGGTGTAGGCAAGCAGTTGGTTCACCAGGGTGGTGCCGCGTTCGCCCGCCCGCTGGATCTCCTCCGCGTAGCGGCGCAGCCGGCTCCGCGGGTTCAGCTGGCCCAGCAACAGTTCGCTATAGAGCAGGACGGCGGTAGTGAGGTTGTTGAAGTCATGCGCCACACCCGCGGCCAGCCGGCCCAAGGCCTCAAGTTTCTGCGCCCGGCGCAGGTCCTCCTCCAGCCGGCGGCGCTCGCCTACGTCCTGCAGGACAGCCATGATACCGAGAGTGCGGCCGGCAACGTCGCGGATCGGCGCGCTGGAGAGGGAAACCTCTACGCTGGTGCCATCCCGCTTCCGGCAGCGCACGGCCACATCCGCGAATTGCCCGCCTTGCGACACCTGGCGGCGCACGTCCTCAAAATGCGCCTTCTCTTCATCAGGAACGATAGGCAGGAGCCGGCCCAGCACTTCGCTGACGTTCCATCCGAATACGCGTTCCGCCGCCGGATTCCAGAGGAGCACTTCACCGGCAACGCCGAGCGCCAAGGTGGGCAGCGGCGAAGCCAGCAGGACGGCGCGCAGCAATTGGCCACTGTTCTGCTGCGCGAGCGCCGCTTGCGCCAGCAGCAGGGAGAACCGGTCTGCAGAACGGGCGGTCCCGGAGGGGGCCATGTCCATTCCCAAAGCAAACCTGCTTCCGCTTTTCGGAAAGGACCCGCAACTGACTGTGGGTGAAGGGCTTGGCGCTGAAAGGCTGGCGCGTCGGGAGAAAAATTGACGTGCCGATTGTTCCCAACATGGAACAGATGGCTAGCCCAATCTCAGGCGAGACCCGCGCCAAAGGCCTTGCCGCCAAGAGCTTAGCGCGCGAACCAACGATTTCCCGGAACGGGAAGCTATTCGCTGGCCCCGCCGGCGGCGGCCCGGCTGGCCACCTCCGGCTGCGGCACCGCGACTACGCCGTCAAAAACAGTCACGGCGAAGAGCCGGTCCGGACGGGAAGCCAGGCTGCGCAGCGGCCAGGAGGTCTGGGCTAGACGGTTCCACGTGGTTCCGCCATCGCGGCTTTCGAAGACGCCGTGCGTGGCACCTGACGCGGCCAGGAGGCGGCCGCGGTGCGCATCCCACAAGAAGACGCGGATGTTCTGGTCCGGCAAGCCACCCAGGACGCGTGAAAAGGACCGCCCACCATCGCGACTGAGGAAAGCGCCTTCCCGCGTGGCCAGCCACAGCCCGCCGCGGTCATCCAGCTCGACGCCGTAGACGGTGCTCACGAAAGAGGGCAGGCGCGCCGCTAACCAGGTCGAGCCCCCGTCGCGGGAGACCATGACTGCCTTCCGCGATGCGGCGATGACCTGGTCGCCCGAGGCGCGGACGGCAACATACTCCAGCGGGGCAACGCTCTGCAGGCGCCGCCAGGAGCGGCCGTGGTTCTGGCTGACCAGCAATCCGACGGAAGTGGCCGCGTACCAGCCTTGGGGGGTCAGCGCCAGGTCGGCCACGCGCGATTTGAGAGACGAGGTTCGCGGTGCCGGGGCCTTACGGCCACGCCGCGCCGGCGCTGCCGGTGATTCCTCGACCACGTTGATGGGCTTCCAGCGGCCCAGCTTGCGGTCGTGCGCGAACACGCCGCGGTTGGTGCCCGCCACTACCGTGCCGTCATCTCCCACGCGGAGGGCGAATACGTCACTGCCGCCGAGGCCATCGCTCAACTGGGTCCACTGTTGCCCGCTGTTGCGGGAGACAAACACGCCGCCGAACTCCTTGTCATTGAGCACCCCGGCATACAGCGTGTCGGAGCGGAAGGGATCGAGCGCCAAGGTCTCCACGCGGCGGTGCGAGAATCCGCGGTTGGAAGCCCGGAAGGTGCGACCCCCGTCCTGGCTGACCACGACGCCCGCCCGATCCGTCGCCAGGAGCACGCGATTGGAGTCACGAGGATCCACCAGGACGTCGTTGATGATGTAATTGGGCGCAGTGAGGCGCATCCAGCGGCTCCCGCCATCCTCGGTGCGCCACAGTCCTTCGGTGGTGCCGGCGTAGACGACCTGACGCCGCTGCGGATCCTGGCGCAGCACGCGCGTCCGGCGTGCGGAGGCCGGAATGCCCTGAATCTTGCGGAACTGTTCTCCGCCGTTCTGGCTCTTGTAGATTCCCGAGCAGGCGCTCGCGTAGACGACCGCCGGATTCTCCCGGTCGATGATGATGGAGAACACATCGGAATCGTCGATGACGCCGCGGTCGATGCGGGCCCAGCTTCGCCCGCCGTCGGTGGTCTTCCAGGGCAGGTGCCAGGTGCCGGCGTAGACGATATCGGGGCTGCGGGGATCGATGGCGATGCTCTCAATGTTGCGGATCTCGGCATGAAACTCTGGTGAGATGCGCTGCCAGGTGTCGCCGCCATCGGGGGAGCGAAACACGCCGTCCAGCGCCCCGGCCACCAGGATGCGCGGGTCCGACGGCGCCACCGCCAACGCCCGTACCGACTTGCCGTGCAACCCGGGCAAGGCCTGCCACGTCCGTCCGCCGTCGCGGCTGCGGTAGGTATCGCCACCGTTCTTCTCAATATCCCAGCCGGAAACGTAGATCACGCTGGGTCGGGAAGGATCGAACACGATGTGATCCAGGACCAGAGTGTCCGAGCTGCCTAACCGGGCCGAGCGCTCCCAACTCGTGCCTCCGTTGTTCGACACGAAGAGTTGGCCGGCGCTGGTGCCCAGCAGGATGCGGTCCGGATTGGACGGGTCGTAGGCCAGTGTGCGGACATCGCCCCCTTCGGGACCGAGCGGGACCCATTCCGAGGTCGCTCCGGCAGGCAAGGCCACAAGGAATCCTGCGAGGAAAAGAAGAATGAAGCTACCAGTGCGAGTTGCAAGAGACTTGCTCATATTCACCCAGAGACTCGCTTCGGCGGGGGTTCCGGCGAGCCGAACTCCCCCAGCCTGCCTGAGAAGCTTCCTTCCGGCAAGTTACCGGAGCCTAGAGAGGCAATGGCCGGTCGGGCGTGTCCACCCGCCGGCCATTGAGCTTCTCGACTCCCTGGCAGCTCACCGGCTGCCTCCAGCGCGGTCTACGTCCCGTCGCTAGTAGGTGGCGCCCGGCGGGACGATCACCATCTCCGCCCGCCTGCCGCCTTCGCTGCCGGCTCGGGTCTCGATGCGGCTGGCATCGATGCCCTTTTCCTTCACGAGATAAGCCTTGCTGTTGTCCGCGCGCTGCATGGACAACTGCGCCGCCCTCCTCTCGTTCGCATCCGCCTGCCCGACGATCACGAGGCGCGAATCGGCGTCACGCTGCAAGCGCAGCGCCACGTCATCCAGCACGGCCTTGCAGGTGTTGTCGACGCGTCCCGGCTTGGCCTTGTTGGGGAATTCGCACTCGCTCATCTTCTCCGCCTGCGGCGGTGGCGGCGGTACGGTCACGTTCACCGCAGTGCTGGTCGAATCCGACAGGCCGCGGTCATCGGTACAAGTTGCGCTGACGTTGATGCTGCCCGCCGACGCGCCGGTCGTATCCAGCGTTGCGCTGGCACCGCTGCCTGACAGCCGCCCGCCACTGGAGCTCCATCCGCCGATCGTGACTGGCCGCCCATCCGGGCTGGTGCACGAGCAGGTGATGGTCGACGACTCACCCGCCTGCACCGTGGTCGGATTGGCCGAGCAGGAGATCCGAGGAGGATTCCTCGGCGGTTCCTTCACACTGAAGCTGGCGGAGCACTCCGCCGATTTCTTCTTGTTGTCGGAAACGCGCGCCGTCACCGTGTAGCTGCCCGGCCCCAGGCCGGTGGTGTTCACCGTGCCCACATTGCCCTCTCCCGTCACTGTTCCGCCGGTCGAGCTCCAGGAATAGACCAGGGTGGCGTTTTGGGGGAAGTTGGCTCCGGTGGCCGTGACTCGTACGGCTTCGCCCGCCATCACTTCGCTGGGTTCGGCCATGCAACTGGCGCTGGGCGGAATGGGTTCCTCAATCCCGAACTTGAGCACGATTCCGGTGCGCAGCCGCGCGCCATTCAGGTTGGTGCGACCCAGGACGGGTCCGAAGTTGTGGTGGCCGTAGACATAGTCGGCTTGAATCAGGCGAAGGTCGACCCGTCGGGTCAAAATGACATCCAGCCCGCCGCCGGTGGCCACCCCGAAACCGTTCTGCGAGTCCAGTCCTTCCGGCGACAGCCGGTGCCAACCTGCGAGGAACTGGAGGAACGGCCGCACGCGCTCGTCTTCCTGGCGGAAGGTGAACCGCGGGCCGACCATCAACGTCATGGCGTCCGCGTTATCGCCGTACTGCCCGCCGACATCGAACGAGATTCCCCACCACTTGTCGATGTTGTAGGTGGCAGCGACACCGAAGCCGCGCGGCATCTCGTCGATCTTCACGCCAGCCAGCGACCCGCCCGGGTTCATCCAGGAATAGCCGGCGAAAATATCCACCTTGGGAACCGCTGCATCGCCCTGAGCCCAGGCCGGCGACGACGCCATCACCAGCAGCGCCATGCCCAACAGGGCAAAGTAGGTACGACTCTGTGTGCGACAGTGCATGTCTGCATCCTCCGGAACTTTCTTCCAAGTCACCGAAAAATAAGGCTGCTGATTCAGGATAACGGGAAAACCTAGAGACGCTGCCGCTACACCTGCGAGGGTCAGCGTGACCGCAAAGCATTCTACAGCAAGCAGAATTAGCCCGCAAAGCGCAAAGTCAACCCTTATGTTTCGCGGCTATTCTGCGACACGACGGCGGCCCGCGCAACTGTCAACTCTGACAGTTCCTGGGAGGTGCGGACCGTGGACGAGCCACGGTCCTAACCCTCCCCATGCTCTGCCCTACTTCTCGCCTACGACTCGCAGCAACAGTCGCGTTCCGCTCTCCAATGACACGTTCTTGCTGGATGAGGCGATGACGGAGCCCTGGCTGGCGCTGGAGCCGGAGGACTGCATTTGCAGGCCATCCAAGCCGACCACTCCGGTGGTCGCGGAAGTAAGCTCGGTTGTGGCGGAACCGGTGG